>NZ_BAAAEP010000040.1:0-45701 GCF_039523075.1 Caenispirillum bisanense | reverse complement strand
GCGACGGCTGGGCGGCGGTTCTGGCCGCCGCCGGCGACGGCGCGGCGGCGGCGGCGGACGAGGAGGAGGATCAGTCCTCCAGCCCGGCGCGGGCCTCGAAGCGGTAGGGGTGGGCGGGGTAGACGCCGAGGATCTTCACCTCGCGCGAGAAGAACTGCAGTTCCTCGAACGCCAGCCGCACGTTGCGGTCCTCCGGGTGGCCCTCCACCTCGGCCAGGAACTGCGCCGCCACGAAATGGCCGTCGACGATGTAGCTTTCCAGCTTGGTCATGTTGACGCCGTTGGTGGCGAAGCCGCCCATGGCCTTGTAGAGCGCCGCCGGCACGTTGCGCACCCGGAACATGAACGTGGTTACCGACGGCACCACGCTGTCGCGCGGCGGCGTCACCGCCTCTTCCGCCATGATGAGGAAGCGGGTGGTGTTGTGGGTCTCGTCCTCGATGTTGGCGCGCAGGGAGACGAGGCCGTAGGTTTCCGCCGCCAGTTCGGACGCGATGGCGGCGATGGACTTGTCGCCCCGCTCCGCCACCTCGGCGGCCGAGCCGGCGGTGTCGGCGGCGACCACCGGACGGATGCCCAGCTCGCGGATCACCTTGCGGCACTGGCCGAGGGCATGGACGTGGCTGCGCACCACCTTGATGTCGGCGAGGGTGGCGCCCGGCACCGCCAGCAGGTGGTGGTTCACCGGCTGGTAGTGCTCGCCGATGATGTGCATGCCGGACCGCGGCAGCAGGTGGTGGATGTCGGCGACGCGGCCGGCGACCGAGTTGTCCACCGGGATCATGGCGAATTTCGCCAGCCCGTCGCGCACCGCCTGGAAGGTGTCTTCAAACGAGGCGCAGGGCAGGGCCGTGAAGTCCGGAAACACCGCCCGGCACGCCAGATGGCTGTAGGCCCCCGGGCTGCCCTGGAAGGCGATGGTGGTGGCGGGCTTCGACGTCTCGGCCATGATGGTGCGGAACTCCGGTGACAGGGTGTGGAGTGAAGGCCGGCGGCGTCAGTGGGCCGCCAGCAGCCGGCGGGCCTTGTCCAGGTCCGCCGGGGTATCGACGCCGAGCGGCACGGTCTCCACCAGCACGGCGTCGATGCGCATGCCGGCCTCCAGCGCCCGCAGCTGTTCCAGCCGCTCGCGGGTTTCCAGCACCGCCGGCGGCAGGCTGACGAACCGCTCCAGCGCGCTGCGGCGATAGGCGTAAAGGCCGATGTGGTGATAGAGCGGGCCGTCGCCGGTGGGGGCGGTGGCGCGGGTGAAATAGAGGGCGCGGGCCTGGGTCTCGCCGGCGGCGAGGCCGCAGACCGCCTTCACCACGTTGGGATTGTCGCGCTCCGCCGGATCGCGGATCTCGGCGATCAGGGTGGCGATGTCCACCGCCGGGTCGGCCAGCGGCTCGACGGCGGCGCGCACCAGATCGGGGTCGAGGGTCGGCAGGTCGCCCTGGACGTTGACGATGACGTCGAAGCGGCCCTGGGGGTCGAACCGCTCCACCGCCTGCCACACCCGGTCGGAGCCGGAGGGCAGGTCGGGATCGGTGAGCACCGCCTCGCCGCCGGCCTCTCGCACGGCGGCGGCGATTTCCGCCTCGGCGCAGGCGACCAGCACCGGGCCGACGGCGGCCTCCATGGCGCGCAGCCACACCTGCACGATCATCGGCCGGCCGGCGATGTCGGCCAGCGGCTTGCCCGGCAGCCGGGTGGAGGCCATGCGGGCGGGGATGACCACCAGGACGGAGGCGGAGGGCGGCGGCGGCGGCGGAACGGTCATGGCAGGGCGGGCCGGCTGTCGAGGAAGGGGCTCGAAGGTATCGCTCCGCCCGCCGGCGGGAAAGCCCGAAATGGCCGCCGCGCCCCCGCCAGTGTGACAAGTCCGCACGCGGGGCGTGGACAGGACGGGCCGCAGCGGCTAACCTCCCGCGCGATTCTTCCTAAGCCCTGGTCCTGACCCGTTCGGAGAGGCGCATGTCTATGATCGGCAAATCCGTCGTCGCGCTCGCCGTGGCGATCGTCCTGGTGTTCGTCGTGAATGCCCTGGGCGACATCTATCTTCCCGAGCGCACCCTGGATGAACCCGTCTACCGCGTCGGGCTCGAAGGCGGCGCCGCCGCGCCCGCGCAGCAGGCCGCGCCCGAGCCGGAAGCGGACATCATCACCCTGATTTCGCAGGCCAGCGCCGACGACGGCGCCCGCGCCTTCCGCAAGTGCACCTCGTGCCACACCATCGACGCCGGCGGCCCCAACCGCGTCGGCCCGAACCTGCACAACGTGGTGGGCGCCGAAGTCGGCCATCACGAGGGCTTCAACTACTCGCCCGCGCTGGCCGGTCACGGCGGCACCTGGACCTATGAGTCGCTGGATGCCTGGCTGCTGAACCCGTCGGCCTACATTCCGGGCAACAAGATGAGCTTCGCCGGCATCAAGAGTGCCCAGGAGCGCGCCGACCTGATCCAGTACCTGATGGCCAACACCGAAAACCCGCCGCCGCCGCCGCCGCCGACCGCCCCCGCCGAGGAACCGGCCGCCGAGGCCGCCCCCGCCGAGGACGGCGAAGCCGCCCCGGCCGAGGGCGAGGCCGCTCCGGCCAACGGTGCCGAGGCCGCGCCCGCCAACGGTGGCGAAGCTGCCCCCGCCGCCAACGGCGGCGAAGCTGCCCCGGCCGCCAACGGCGGTGAAGCGGCCCCGGCCGCCGAAGGCCAGGCCGCGCCGGCCGCCCAGTAACCACCCGCCGCCGGCACCGCCGGCGCCGGACCTTCAGGCCCAGGGCCCGCATGACAGGGCGCGCCGTCTTCCCGACGGCGCGCCCTATGTCGTTTGTACAGGGGGTGGTCGCATTGACCGCAGGGGCGCCATGGGTATCATGCCGGAGAAGGGACCGGACGCGCCCTCCGCCCGTCCACAGGAAGGACCGCATGCTCACCCAGCCGCTCGCCATGCACGCCGCCATCGGCCGCCCGACCACGGACGGCGGAACCGTCGCCGGCATCGACAGCGAGCGCCGCACCGTCGGGCAGGCCCTGTCGTGGTGGCACGAGGTGCGGGGCGAGCGCCGGCTGCCGCTGCTGGCCGACGTCGACCTGACCCACGGGCCGCTGGGGCCGACGCTGTTTCTGCTCGACCTTGGCGACGACCCGGCCCAGGCGGTGTTCCGCCACTGCGGCGGCAGCCTGTCGACCGCCTTCGGCCGCCGCCTGAACGGCCGCCGCCCGCACGAGGCGCTGCCCCCCGACATGGCCGACCATCTGCTCGATCTGGTGGTGACGGTGGTGCGCTACCGCCGCCCGCTGGCCGATGCCGCCACCCGGCCGCGGGTGCGGGGCGGCGGCCTGCTGCGCCACCGCATGGCGGTGATGCCGGTGGCGGCGGATGCCGACGGCCTGCGGGTGTCCCATGTCGTTGGAGCTTTCAGCTACCGTATCGACCTTGGTGCCTGACAGTACAGACCTAGGTCGGCGCTTTCTCCCTCTGCGTGCACGACTGGCAGACTATTCGCGCTCCCTGCCTTGACAGTGGCAGTACCTGCGAGGAAAGTCGGGGGACTTACGCCCTTCGGACGGCCGCTGCGTCGAAGGGTCAGCAGTGCGGGGGAACATCATGGGGATCATGCGCACCGAGGCGGCCTCCACCGCCTTCGCGGGGCTGGACACGGGCAGCACCACCGTCATCGACGCCGCCGGCGGACCGGTGACCGTCGCCGACACGGCGCTGCTGCTGCACGGCCAGTACGCACGACTCGGCCCGGACCTGCTGATCACCGGGCCGGACGGCGACAGCGTGCTGATCACCGGCTATTTCACCCATGCCGTCTTCCCCGACATCGCCGGCCCCGCCGGCGTGCGCCTGGACGGCAGCCTGGCCGCCCGACTGGCCGGCCCGCAGGCGCCGGGCCAGGTGGCGCAGGCGACGGGCGGCGCCATGACCGAGATCGCCCAGGCGGCCGATGCCATCGGCACCGTCACCAAGGTGACCGGCACCGTCTTCGCCATCCGCGCCGACGGCACCCGCGACCAGCTGGCGTCCGGCGACCGGGTGTTCCAGGGCGACATCATCGAGACCGCCGCCGACGGCGCCATCGGCATCACCTTCGTCGACAACACCGAAATGTCCCTCGGCGGCGACGGCCGGCTGGTGCTGGACGAGATGATCTACGACCCCGATTCGGGCTCGGGGCAGAGCAGCCTGTCGCTGGTGTCGGGCGCCTTCAGCTTCGTGTCGGGGCAGATCGCCAAGTCCGGCCCCGACGCCATGCAGGTGAAGACGCCGGTCGCCACCATCGGCATCCGCGGAACCACCGGCGTCATCAAGGTCCACACGGTCGACACCGACGGCGACGGCGAGCCCGACGCCAAGATCGAGGTGGCGCTGCTGGATTCGGGCGAAATCGTCATCCGCGCCTTCAACGGCGTCACCCAGACCCTGAACGAGATCAACACCGGCCTGCGCATCGTCCAGTTCTCCGGCCGCGACATGCTGGTGGGCACGACGGAAGGACGGGTGGAGACCTTCACCGTCACCCGCGAGTTCCTCAGCGACGACGTCATCCGCGCCGCGCTGGTCCACCTGCCGGCCTCGCAGCTGCCGGACCTCAACGCCGTGCCGGCCGGCGAGACGCCGACCCAGACACCCACCCCCGGTCAGGATGCCGGGCTCGGCTCGCAGCAGTCCGTGGCGGACCAGCTCGTGCAGGTGGTGCTGCGCAGCAACGAGCTGCGCCAGGCGCTCGGCCTGCCGCCGGCGCCGGTGGGCAGCAGCAACGGCGAGCGCTCGCTGCCGCCGAGCACCACCAGCGGCGACGACCGCCCCTTCAACCAGATCGTGCGCGAGCTGGGCCAGGAACAGCAACGCCTGTCCGAGAGGACCAGCCAACCTCAGCTGCCTTCGGCGACGAAGGACGACACGCTGGCGCCGCAGCCCCCCTCCAGCGCCCCCCCCACCGGGGGCGGCAGCCCCAGCGACCCCTATGCCGGCTATGTCCGCGTGGTCATGAGCAGCCACCTCTACAACGGCGCGACCATCAGCGGCAACCAGTGGATCGAAGGCACCGCCGGCAACGACACCATCTTCACCGGCCTCGGCAACGACATCATCTATGGCGGGGCCGGCGATGATTACATCATGTCCGGCGACGGCGCCGACACCGTGTTTGGCGGTGCTGGTGCCGACACGATCGTCGGCGGCAGCGGCAACGGCAATGACGTTTATTACGGCGGCCTGATCGGCAGCGACGACAGCGCCCACGACTGGCTCATCTACACCAGCGCCGTCAACGGCGTGACCGTCAACCTGAACAGCCAGCTGGCCTTCGGGCCCGACATCGGCAACGACACCATCGTCGGCTTCGAGCACGTGCTGGCCGGCAGCGGCAACGACCTGCTCATCGGCAACGCCGCCGCCAACATCCTGCGGGGCGGCGACGGCAACGACACCCTGCGCGGCGCCGGCGGCGACGACACCCTGGAAGGCGGCCTCGGCAACGACGTCTACGCCTACCACACCTCCGATACGGTGTGGGGCAATGACCGCATCGAGGATTCCGGCGGCAGCCAGGACATCGTCGACTTCTCGCAGGCGCTGGCGGTGGGGCCGACCGCCTTCTACTGGGACGGCGCCGACCTGATGATCGAATCCGACGGCCGCGGCACCATCCGCGTCGTCGGCGGCTCGACGGCGATCGAGGGCTGGCGGTTCTCCTCGTCCTCCCCCTACAGCTCCAACGTGACCATCGCCGGCACCACCTCCGACGACGTGGTGATCGGGTCGGCTGCCGACGACAGCCTCTATGGCGACATCGGCAACGATGCCCTCTTCGGCAACGCCGGCAACGACACCCTGGATGGCGGCGGCGGCAACGATTACCTGGCCGGGGGAGCCGGCGACGACGTCTACAGCTTCACCGGCGGCTTCGGGCACGACTTCATCCGCGACACCAGCGGCACAAACAAGATCCAGATGTACTCCGGCACCCTCAACGGCGTGAGCATCGACGCCAACAACATCGTGACGCTGGATTACGGCGCCGACGACAGCGTCTCCTTCAGCGGCTTGATGGCGACCTACCAGTACGAAAGCACGCCTTACGCCATCACCCGCGGCACCGGCGCGCTGGCGGGAACGGCCGGCAACGACTTCCTCATCGGCACCCTGGGCAACGACACCCTCACCGCCTCCGGTCACGACATCCTGGCGGGCGGCGGCGGCAACGACGTCTACCTGATGACGGAAAGCCTGAGCAGCGCCACCATCTACGACAGCGGCGGCACCGACAGCCTCAGCACCGGGGCGCTGCTGCTGAAGTACGCCAGTTTTTCGTCCGTCACCGGCGTCACCCAGTTCACCCTGGCCACCACCGCCGCCCCTGCGACCAACCTGAACGTCTACGTCTACGGCACGCTGGAGACCTTCACCTCCAACGCCTTCGGCTCCCTGACCCTCAACACCACCGGCAACGGCTTCGGCAGTTCCGCCAACCAGCTTGTCGTCGGCGCCTTGGGTGCGTCCCTGCTGAGGGGCGGCAGCGGCAACGACGTGCTGGTGGCCACGGAAGGGGCGGGAACCAACTTCCGCGGTGGGGCCGGCAACGACACCATGATCGGCGGCATCATGGACAACAGCTACATCTACCGCACCATGGACGGCGTCTGGGGCAATGATGTCATCCGTGACGCCGGCGGCCTCTACGACAACATCGACTTCACGGAAGCGGAAGGGTATGCCCCGACCGGGGCGCAGCTGTCGGGCAGCAACCTCGTCCTGACCACGCCCCACGGCACCATCACGGTCGACAACAACGAGGGTGCGGGCCGGATCGAGCAGATCCTGGTCTACAAGAATGGCTTCTACACGCTGCAGATTGTCACCGCCGGCAACTCCATTGCCTCACCGGGCACCCTGCAGGGAAACCCCGGCAGCGTCTTCGCCGTCGGCACCGCCGGCAACGACGTGATCATCGGCAGCGCCAGTTATGACATGCTGTTCGGCAATGAGGGCAATGATACCCTGCAGAGTGCCGGGGGCGGTGATTACCTTGCCGGCGGGGCTGGTGACGATGTGTACGACTTCACGTCGTCGGTCTTCCTGGGCCACACCACCATCGTCGACAACCAGGGCGCCAACCAGATCATCGTCAGCAGCCCGTGGCTGGAGAATGCCGAGGCAAACATCGGCGGGCCTTTGGTGCTGCGCTACGGCGCGGACGACACCATAACCGTCCACGGCAGCATCGCCACCTACACCAGCAGCCTCACCAACTACACGGTGTTCCTGGCCCGCGACAGCGGCACCACCACCGCCGCCGGCGGCCGGGCCATCACCGGCACCGGCGGCTCCGACCTGCTGATCGGGACCAGCGGTGGCGACTTTCTGGTTGGTGGCGCTTCCGACGACATCCTGGCGGGCGGTGCCGGCAACGACACGCTCGTGGGGGGGACGGGTTACAACACCCTGATCGGCGGTGACGGCGACGATGTGCTCATGTACCACCCCGACGACGAACGCTACGGTGGCGACGGCATCGACTTTATCGGCCTGACGGTGGCGGAAGGCACCACCCAGCACATCAGCGCCTATATAGCCCAGTTCTACTCCATCTACAGCATCGAAGGCTTCCACCTGGACGCCGATGCCGCCATGACGCTGATTGTCGGCTGGAACGCCTTTGACACCATGGTGGGCAGCAGCGGCGAGCTATACATCCGCGGCGGCAGCGATGATTCCATCAGCGGCGACGGCGACACCTGGACCTACCAGACCACCAGCACCATCAACGGCATCACCTACCACCACTTTCACAACGACTACTCCTCCGGCAGCCGCACGCTTTACGTGCAGAGCGGCATCAACACCAGCGCCCTCGGCACCATCCCGACCAACCTGTCGGTCGCCAATGCCAGCGGCTACTGGACCGGCGCCATCTGGACCGCCACGCCGGTTGCCGGCAACACGATCCAGATCGGCAGCCACGTGGTCACCTACAACTCGGGCACGCTCAGCGTCGGCGCGTTGTCGGTGGGGGCGAACGGGATCCTGGCCGTCACCAACGGCAACCTGACCACCGGCCCCATTACCACCACCAAGGCCAGCCTGCCCGATCAGGATGACGGCGCCATCAGCGTCAGCGGCGGCACCCTGGCGGTGAGCAGCGGCACGTCCAACGTCGCCATGCTCACCCTCACCGGCGGCACGCTGGACGTGAATGGATGGATGGAGGTGGCCAACTTCACGTGGACGGGCGGCGCCATCACCGGCGGGGACTCGCTGCAGATCACTGACACCGGCGTGGTGTCCGGCAGCGGCCTGACTGCCACGGAGAGCCTGAGCGTGCGGAGCGAAATCTTCACGCCCCCGGCGCAGCTCGTGATCACCGCGGCCGACCTCACGCTCGGCGGGACGCTGGAGGCCTACAACGGCAGCATCAACATCGTCGACAGTACTGTCGTCGCGGATGCGCTGACCGGACCGGGAATGGACGGCGATGACGGCGACCTGCATGTCGGGTCCGTTGCCGCTGCCACCACGGTGACCGTCGACCGGCTCGCGGCGCTCACCCTGGATGTGTCGAGCGAGGTTTCGGTCACGTTCAACATCAATGGCGCCGGGTCGGAGATCGAAGACCTGGTGGTGAATAGCGCTGCCGGCACCACCACCTTCAACATCGCCATCGAGTTGCAACTGCGCGACGTCTCCATCGGCGGTGCCACCACGTTCAACCTCGACCCCTCTGCCACCCTCACCGTCTATGGCGAGTGGCGGCAGGAGACCAGCGCCGCCACCACCATCAACGGCGGCAAGCTGGTGTTCGACCTCTATTCGGGGTCGGCGGTGGATGACGGCAACGGCGGCCAGATCGAGATCGGGCTCGGGACGATCGTGCAGCTCTACGGCGGCGATGCCGGCGACCCGTTCAGCCTCTCCAACCTCAGTCTGTTGAGCGGCGTGTCCGTGCTCAGCCTTGAGGACGGCTACCAGAATTACGTCACGATCAACATCAACGACCTCGAAAACATCATGGAGGGGCGGACCACGCTGCGGATCGACGGCGACGGGATTGACAGCGTCACCTTTGAGGACAGCGGCCTCTGGACGAGTGCGCTAGACACAGACTTGTCGTCCACCAGCTATTCCGTCTACACCTTCAGCGGATACACGGTGGAAGTATCGAACGCTCTGGCACCGCCCACCCTCTGACGTCGCCTCACTCCCCCGTCGCCTTGGCGGGGGAGTCCAGCAGGCCGGAGGGGAGGCGGCCGTAGGCGTCTTCCAGGCGGATGATGTCGTCCTCGCCCAGATAGGCGCCGGACTGCACCTCGATCAGCCGCAGCGGCAGGCGGCCGGGATTGTGCAGGCGGTGGACGACGCCGGCCTTGATGTAGGTGCTTTCGTTTTCGCGCACGAGGAAGGTGTCGTCGCCGCGGGTGACCTCGGCGGTGCCCTCCACCACGATCCAGTGCTCGCTGCGGTGATAGTGCAGCTGCAGCGAGATGCTCTCGCCCGCCTTCACCAGGATGTGCTTCACCTGGAAGCGCGGGCCGGTGTCGATGCTCTGGAACCAGCCCCACGGGCGGTAGACGCGGCTGTGGCTGCCGGCTTCGCGGCGGCCGTCGGCGTGCAGGCGCTCGACCAGCGCCTTGACCTCCTGGTCGCGGCCGGCATCGGCGACCAGCACGGCATCGTCGGTGGCGACCACCATCACGTTGCTGAGGCCGAGGGTGGCGACCAGCGGCTTGTCGCTGCGGACGTAACTGTCGCGGCAGTCCACCGCCAGCACGTCACCGACCAGGGTGTTGCCGTCGCCGTCGCGGTCGCTGTGCTCGTGCAGGGCCGACCACGAGCCGATGTCGGACCAGCCGGCGTCGAGCGTCACCACCACGGCGTCGTCCACCTGCTCCATCACGGCATAGTCGACGCTCTCGCCGGCGATGGCGGTGAAGGGTTCGGGCGCCAGGCGGACGAAATCCAGGTCGATGCGGGCCTGCGCCACCGCCGCCCGGCACAGCGCCAGCATGTCGGGGCGCAGGCGCTCCAGCTCGGCCAGATAGCGGCCGGCGCGGAACAGGAAGATGCCGGCGTTCCAGGCATGGCGGCCGCCGGCGACGAAGCCCTCGGCGGTGGCAAGGTCGGGCTTCTCGGTGAAGCGGGCGACCCGGTGGACGCCCTCGCCCAGCGCCGCCCCCTGCTCCACGTAGCCATAGCCGGTGTGCGGCCGGGTGGCGGGCACGCCGAAGCAGACGAGGTCGGCTTCGCAGGCCGCCGCCCGCTCCACCGCGGCGGTGAAGGCGGCGCCGTCGCGCACCGCATGGTCGGACGGCAGCACCAGCAGCCGCGCCTGCGGGTCCTGCTCGGCCAGCATGAGGGCGGCGCAGGCCACCGCCGGGGCGGTGTTGCGGCCCACCGGCTCAATCACCAGGGCGGCCGGCGGCACGCCGATCTGGCGCAGCTGCTCGGCGATGAGGAAACGGTGGGCGTCGCTGCACACCACCACCGGCGGCGCCAGACGGGCGGCGCGGCGGGCGGTCTGCTGCAGCATGGTTTCGGGGCCGGTGAGGGCCAGCAGCTGCTTCGGATGCGCCTCGCGCGACAGCGGCCACAGCCGGGTGCCGCTGCCGCCGGACAGGATGACGGGAACGATGGGCGACGCGGCGGCGACGGTGGGCGACATGGGGCGCATCCTCGGCGTGGCAGGTCGGGGGAGGCCCAGTCTAGGGCGCCCCGGCGCCGGCGGCCAAAGGTGCGATGGCGGCAGGCCCGGCGCAAGGCGGCTTAGGCCGGAGGGCTCACGCCGCCGGCCCGATCCCCCTCATTCCGCCGCCGCGGCCTTGCGGCGGGCGGTGCCGGCGGCGGCGCGGGGGCTGCGGGCCTCCAGCGTTTCCATCAGGGTCTCGCGCACCTGCTTCAGCTTGGTCTCGTGCTCGATCTTCATGCCGAACACGTCCTTCACGTAGAACACGTCCACCACCCGCTCGCCGTAGGTGGTGACCTGGGCGGAATGGATCTGCAGGCCGCAGCGGGTCAGCGCCGCCGTCACGTCGTAGAGGAAGCCGGGGCGGTCGCGGCCGTTGACCTCGATCACCGTGTAGGTCTTCGACGCCGTGTTGTCGATCACCACCCGCGGCGGCACCTTGAACACGCGGGTGCGGCTGGGCAGGGTGGAGGGCTTGGCCTCCAGTTCCTTTTCCAGCCAGATGCGGCCCTGCAGCGCCTTCTCGATGGTGTCCGACAGCCGCGCCAGCTTTTCCGGCTGGCTCACCGGCAGGCCGTTGCCGTCCTGGATGGAGAAGGTGTCGAGCGCCATGCCGGTGGTCAGGGTCATGATCTTGGCGTCGACGATGCTGACGCCCGACAGCGACATGGCGCCCGTCAGCTTGGAGAACAGGCCGGGGTGGTCGACGGCGTAGATGGTCACGTCGGTGACGCCGCGGATGTCGTCGATGCGGGTGTCGACGGTCAGCAGGCGGCCGTCGCGCTCGGCGGTGCGGATCAGTTCGGCGTGGTTCTGCTGCGCCACCGTGTCGAAGGTCAGCCAGTAGGACGGATAGCCGCGGGCCAGATGGTCCTCGATCTCCTCCGCCGTCCAGCCGGCGCCGTCGAGGGCGCGGCGCAGGGCATCCTTCTTGCGGGCGACGCGGGCATCGCGCGAGCCGGCGGACAGGCCGCCCGACAGGGCATCCTCGGTGCGGTAGAACAGCTCCCGCAGCAGGCTGCCCTTCCAGCCGTTCCACACCTGCGGCCCGACGGCGCGGATGTCGGCGCAGGTGAGCAGGGTGAGCAGCTTGAGCCGTTCCGGCGACTGCACCAGGGCGGCGAAGGACTTGATGGTTTCCGGGTCGTCGACGTCGCGCTTGAAGGCGGTGCGGCTCATGTCCAGGTGGTGCAGCACCAGCCACGAGACGGTTTCCGTTTCCTCCGGCGTCAGGCCGAGGCGCGGGCACAGCTTGAGGGCGATGCGGGCACCGATCTCGGAATGGTCGCCGCCGCGGCCCTTGGCGATGTCGTGCAGCATCACCGCCACATAAAGCGCCCGCCGCGACTGCACCTTCTGGATCAGCTGGGTGGACAGCGGCAGTTCGTGCGCCAGCTTGCCCTGCTCGATGCGGTTGAGGATGCCGATGGCGCGGATGGTGTGCTCGTCGGTGGTGTAGACGTGGTACATGTCGTACTGCATCTGCGCCACGACGCGGGCGAAATCGGGGATGAAGGCGCCGAACACGCCGGCTTCGTTCATGCGCCGCAGGGTGTTCTCGGCGTCCTTCGGGTGCGACAGCATCTCGACGAACAGCCGGTTGGCCTCCGCCTCGCTGCGCAGGGCCTTGACCAGCTTCAGGGATTCGGTGATCAGCCGCAGGGTGTCGGGGTGGATGTCGAGCCCGTGGCGCTGGGCGACGTGGAACACCGACAGAAGCCGCAGCGGCTCGCGCACGAAGTCGTCCTCGTGGGCGACGGCGATACGGCTGCCTTCCACCACGAAACCGTCCAGGTGCCGCTTGCGGAAGGCGGCGGGCATGCGCATCACCGGCTTGCGGCGGTTGCGCTCCTCCAGCACGGCGCAGAAGATGCGGGTGAGGTCGCCGACGTCCTTGGCGATGAGGAAATAGTGCTTCATGAACCGCTCGACGCCCTTCACGGCGCCGCGGTCGGTGTAGCCCAGCCGTTCGGCCACCGCCGACTGCATGTCGAAGGTCAGGCGGTCCTCGGCCCGGCCGGTCAGGTAGTGCAGGGCGCAGCGCACGCTCCACAGGAAGGCCTGGGCCTTGATGAAGCTGGTGGCGGCCTGTTCGGAGATCACCTCCATGTCGGTCAGCTGCCGCATGTCCGACACGCCGTAGAGGTACTTGGCGATCCAGTACAGGGTGTGCAGGTCGCGCAGGCCGCCCTTGTCTTCCTTGACGTTGGGCTCCAGCACGTAGCGGGAATCGCCCAGGCGGTCGTGGCGCTGGTCGCGTTCCGCCAGCTTCTGCTCCACGAACTGCAGGCCGGTGCCGGCGATGATTTCCGCCTTGTAGCGGGTCTGGAAGTCATCCCACAGGGCGCGCTCGCCCACCAGATAGCGGGCTTCCAGCATGGCGGTGCGGATGGTGATGTCGGCCTTGGCCTGACGCATGCACTCGGCGACGGAGCGGGTGGCGTGGCCGACCTTCAGCCCCATGTCCCACAGCATGAGCAGCATGTACTCGACCACCTGCTCGGAATGGGGGGTGGTCTTGTAGGGCAGCAGGAACAGGAGGTCGATGTCCGACTGCGGCGACAGTTCCCGCCGGCCGTAACCGCCCACCGCCAGCACCGCCAGATGCTCGCCCATGGTCTTGACGCCGGTGGGGAAGACGCGGGTGGTGGTGTAGTCGAACAGGGTGACGACCAGCTGGTCGACCAGATAGCAGTTCTCGCGCACGCACTGGTCGCCGCGGCCGTGCTCGTCATCGAACCGCCGGCGCACCTCGTCGTGGCCGCGGCGGTAGGTGTCCTTCAGCACGGCCAGCACCGCCTGCCGCTTCTTCTGGTCGCTGAGGGAGCCGTCGGCGGCGATGTCGTCCAGCCGGACGACCAGCCCCTTGCGGTCGATCACGTCGCGCGGCTTGCGGATCTTCAACATGACGCTCTACGCCCCCTGCTCCTGGTCCCTGCGAATATAGGCTGGGCGCGGCGGGATCACCATAGAGCTTGGGCGGCCGGCGCCCGCTGGCGGGACGGCGGCGGACGGCGTACACTGCCAGGGAACGCAGTCGTGCCACAGTGCGGGATATGCCAGATGCAGCACGTCACCATGGGCCCCAACGGCCGCCTCGTCATCCCCTCCCCCATCCGCGCCGAGCTGGGCATGCAGCAGGGCGGCGCCTTCATGGTGGCGGTGGAGGACGGGCAGGTGGTCATGCGTCCTTACCGGGCGGTGATCGAGGACGTGTGGGCGGAAGTCCGCCGCTACATCCCGGCCGGTGCCGATCCGGCCGCCGACCTGCTGCAGGACCGCCGCCGCGAGGCCGCCGATGAGTGACGCGGTGCTCGACGCCTCCGCCGTGCTGGCGCTGATGACGCGGGAGGCGGGGCACGAGGCGGTGCTGGCGGTGATGCCCGGCGCGCTGGTCAGCGCCGTCAACCTGGCCGAGGTGCTGGCCAAGCTGCACGACCGCGGCATGCCGCCGGAGGTGGCACGGCGGCTGACCGATGCGCTCGGCCTGGTGACGGTGGATTTCGATGCCGAGGCGGCGGCGGAGACGGCACGCCTGCGCGATGCCACCAGGGCCGCCGGCCTGTCGCTCGGCGACCGCGCCTGCCTCGCGCTCGCGCGGCGGCGCGGCTGCCCTGCCCTGACCGCCGATGCGGCGTGGGAGGCGGTGGCGGACGCGGCGGGAGTGACGGTGCACAACATCCGGCCGCGGACCTGACAGCGCCCCCTTCAGCCGGCGGCCAGGGTCTCTTCCACCAGTTCGCAGATCAGGTGGCCGCAGGCGATGTGCATTTCCTGGATGCGGTCGGTGCGGCTGGCCGGCACCACCAGCGCGATGTCGCTGGCGTCCTTGAGCGCGCCGCCGCTGCCGCCGGTGAAGCCCAGCACGGTGACGCCCATCTCGCGCGCTGCCGCCACCGCCTTCATGACGTTGGGGCTGTTGCCGGAGGTGGTGAGGGCCACCAGCACGTCGCCGCGCTTGCCCAGGCCACGCAGCTGGCGGGCGAAGATGTCGTCGAAGCCGAAGTCGTTGCCGATGGCGGTGAGGGCGGAGGTATCCACCGTCAGCGCCACCGCCGGCAGCGGCGCGCGGTCCAGCCGGTAGCGGCCGAGCAGCTCGGCGGCCAGGTGCTGGCTGTCGGCGGCCGACCCGCCGTTGCCGCAGAAGAAGATGGTGTTGCCGGCCCGCAAGGCGGCGGTGACGGCCTCGGCCATGGCGGCGACGGTGCCGGCATGGGCGTCAAGGGCGCGGAAATTGTCGGCGATGGCCGCGAAGGTTTCGGCGGCGCGGCGGGCGAAGGGGGAGCTACCGGTGGTCATGACGGCGGATGAAGTCCCTGCGGCATCGGGGCGGCGGCCGACCATAGACCGTCCGCCCCGCCTTGACCAGTGTCAGGCCTTGGCCTCGGGGTACATGGCCAGAAGCTTTTCCAGGATCGGCTTCTCGTATTCCATCAGGTTGTCGTAGCCGCCGATGAGGTGGCCGTCGATGAGGATCTGCGGCACCGTGCGGGCGTCCGGCAGGCGGTCCTTCATACGGGTGAAGTCGGCGGCGGCGGAGACGTCGATCTCCTCGTAGGGGATGTTGTGCTCCTTGAACCAGGCCTTGGCCTTCTGGCAGTACATGCAGGTCTGCTTGGTGTAGATCTCGATCGCCATCGTCTGTCTGCTTTCCTGTATCCGGGACGGGGCCGACGCCAAAGGTGACGCGGAACGCGCCGCGCCGCAACCCCGCCCGCCGTCATATCGGCCGACGGCGGGGTCTCGGCAAGGGGCTCAGGCGGCGGCCGGCGGGGCGGCCGGCGGGGCGGTCAGCCGTTCGCGGTGCCAGATGTAGAGGCCGCTCGCCACGATGACGGCGGAGCCGAGCAGGGTCGGCGCATCGGGCACATGGCCGAACACCGCCAGCCCGATCAGCCCGGCCCAGACGATCTGGGCATAGGTGAAGGGCGCCAGGGTCGAGGCCTCGGCCAGGGCATAGGCCTTCACCGCCAGCAGGTGCCCGGCCACCGCCAGGGCGCCCATGGCGGCCATCAGCAGCAGGTCGGGCAGGGTCGGCGTCACCCACACGAAGGGCACCACCAGCGCCGCCCCGACGAAGCCGGCGAGGCCGGTCCAGGTGGTGGTGACGACGGCGCTGTCGTCGGTGCCGATGCGGCGGCTGGCGATCACCGCCCCCGCCCAGCTGACGGCGGAGCCCAGCGACAGCAGGGCGCCCCAGTCGACGCTGCCGCCATCGGGCCGCACCACCACCAGCATGCCCACGAAGCCGACCGCCACCGCCGCCCAGCGGCGCGGCCCCACCCGCTCGCCCAGCAGCGGGATGGCGAGCGCCGTCTGGATCATCGGGCAGACGAAGAAGATGGCGGTGGCCGTCGCCAGCGGCGTGATCGCCAGGGCGGAGATGAAGAACAGCGCCGAACTCAGCATCAGCAGCCCGCGCACCACCTGCAGCACCGGCCGGCGCGGGCGCAGCACGGCGGCGGCGGTGACGCCGCTGCCCGGTCGCAGCAGCACCGGCAGCAGGAACAGGATGTAGAAGGCATAGCGGCCGAAGGCGACCTCCAGCGGCGGCACGCTGTCGGCCAGGAACTTGGACACGCCGTCCATGGCGGAGAAGATGATGGTGGCGGCCAGGATCAGCGTCACGGCCCGCGACGCCGGGGCCGCCGCGGCACCGGCGGCCGCAGCAACGGGAGTGGTCATGTGATGGTGTCAGCCGGCGGGGAACCTGCGCGATGTCCGGCCGCAGGGCCCGCCCCGCCGACGCGACGGCCCTCGAATCCGGCCCGATCTTGATACGCCGGCGCAGCAGCGGCGGGAAGGGCCGTTATGGCCCTGCCGCACCGGCCGGATCGCCACCGGCGGCGGAGCCATTCCCGCTCCGCCGGCGGCGACGGCAGCCTGTCAGCGGGCGAAGCAGGCCTCGACCAGCAGGGCGAAGGCCTTGGCGCGGTGGCTCATGGCGTGCTTCTTCTCCGGCTCCATCTCGCCGAAGGTGATGTCGTAGCCGCCGGGCACGAACATGGGGTCATAGCCGAACCCCCGGCTGCCGCGCGGCGGCCAGACCAGCTCGCCGTTGACCTTGCCCTCGAAGGTTTCCACATGGCCGTCCGGCCAGGCGAGGCAGAGGGCGCAGACGAAGTGGGCGCGGCGGTCGGGGTTGGCACCGATCTCGCGGTGGACCCGCTCCATGGCCATGGCGAAGTCCTTCTTCGGACCGCCCCACCGCGCCGAATAGATGCCCGGCGCCCCGTCGAGCGCCGCCACGGCAAGGCCGCTGTCGTCGGCGAGCGCCGGCAGGCCGGCGGCGGTGGCGGCGGCCAGCGCCTTCAGCTCGGCATTGGCGACGAAGGTGAGGCCGGTCTCCTCCGGCTCCGGCAGGTCCAGGTCGCCGGCCGACACCGCCTCGACACCGTAGGGCCGCAGCAGCTCGTTGATCTCGCGCACCTTGCCGGGGTTGTGGCTGGCGACCACCAGACGGCCGCCCGCGAAGGTCCGTGCCATGGCGGTCACTCCGTCAGGCCGAGGGCGGCGCGCTGGGCGGCGGCCAGCTCGGCGACACCCTTCTTGGCCAGCGCCAGCATGGCGGTCAGCTGGTCCTCGGCGAAGGGGGTTTCCTCGGCGGTGGTCTGCACCTCGACGATCAGGCCCTTGGCGGTCAGCACGAAGTTGGCATCGGCCTGGGCGGTCGAATCCTCGGCATAGTCCAGGTCGAGCACCGCCTCGCCGCCGACGATGCCGCAGGAGATGGCGGCCACCTGGTCGTGCATGGGCACGGCGGTCAGCACGCCCAGGCTCACCAGCTTCTGGAACGCCTGATAGAGCGCCACATAGGCGCCGGTGATGGAAGCGGTGCGGGTGCCGCCGTCGGCCTGCAGCACGTCGCAGTCGACCTTGATCTGCATCTCGCCCATGGCCTTGAGATCGACCACCGAGCGCAGCGAGCGGCCGATGAGGCGCTGGATTTCCTGGGTGCGGCCGGACTGCTTGCCGCGCGCCGCCTCGCGGTCGGTGCGGCTGTGGGTGGCGCGGGGCAGCATGCCGTATTCGGCGGTCACCCAGCCGCGGCCCTGGTTGCGCAGCCAGCCCGGCACCTTCTCGTCCACCGAGGCGGTGCACAGCACATGGGTGTCCCCGAACCGGATGAGGCACGACCCTTCGGCATACTTGGCAAACCCCGGCTCCAGCGAGACGGGACGAAGGGCATCGGCGGCACGGCCGGACGGTCGCATGGGGAACATCCTCGGGTAGCTGTGGGAACAGGCGTCAGGGCCGCAGGCTACCCCGTGCCCGCCGGCTTGAAAAGCCCGTGCGGCGCCTTGACTCCCCGGGTCGATGTATCGACAATGTATCCTCACCGCCGGAGGGTGTCATGATTCTGCATTTCGCCAAGTGGGGCAACAGCCTGGCGCTGCGCATTCCCGCCTCCTACGCCCGCGACCTCGGCATCCACGAGGGCAGCGGCGCCGACGTGCGGGTGGAGAACGGCCGGCTGGTGGCGCTGCCGGTCCAGGACGTGCCGAGCTACGACCTCGACGAGCTGCTGGCCGGCATGGACGACGACACCCTCCATGCCGAGGTTGCCACCGGCCCGGCGGTCGGCAACGAGTTCTCGTGATGGCCCGACCGGCCTCGCCGCCGCCTGCCGAGTCCTACTGCCCGGACGACGGCGATCTTGTCTGGCTCGGCTTCGATCCGCAGAAGGGCAGCGAGCAGCGCGGCCACCGCCCGGCGCTGGTGCTGTCGCCGGTGCAGTACAACCGCCGCGTCGGCCTGTGCGTCGTCTGCCCCGTCACCTCGGAGATCAAGGGCTATCCCTTCGAGCAGCCGGTGCCGGCCGGGGCGGGCGTCGTCGGGGCGGTGCTGTGCGATCAGGTGAAGAGCCTGTCGTGGCGCGAACGCGGCTGCGCCTTCATCGCGCGCGCCCCCGAAGACCTGACCCTGCACGTCAAGGCCAAGATCCGCGCCCTGCTGCGCCTGCCCTGATGCCTCCGCCGCGCGTTGACGGTGTGGAACAGCTTCCCTACATTCGCTGCGGTCGCGACCCAGCAGGGAAGAACCGCGTGTCGACGCGCAGCACCAGATCCGCCAGGACCACGCCCATCGTCGAGCTGAACGAACGCTCGCGCGAGATTCTGCGGCATGTGGTCGATGCCTACGTCCAGACCGGCGAGCCGGTGGGATCGCGCACGCTGTCCAAGCGGCTGTCCATGTCGCTGTCGCCGGCCACCATCCGCAATGCCATGGCCGACCTGGAAGACCTGGGTCTGCTCTATGCCCCCCATACCTCCGCCGGCCGCCTGCCGACCGAGCTGGGCCTGCGCATGTTCGTCTCCGGCCTGCTGGAGATCGGCAGCCTCGCCGACGACGAGCGCGCCCGCATCGACGCCCAGTGCGCCGCCCGCGGCAAGAGCCTGCCCGACGTGCTGTCGGAGGCGACGCGCACCCTCTCCGGCCTGTCGCTGTGCGCCGGCCTCGTGCTGGCGCCGAAGACGGAAAGCCCGCTCAAGCACATCGAATTCGTCAACCTCGGCCCCGGCCGGGCGCTGGTCGTCATCGTCACCCAGAACGGCGTGGTCGAGAACCGCATCATCGAGGTGCCGCACGACCTGCCGCCGACGGCGCTGGTGGAGGCCTCCAACTACCTCGCCGCCCGCATGACCAACCGCACCCTCGACGAGGCGCGGGAGGACATCCTGAAGGAACTGGAGAGCCACAAGTCCAAGCTCGACGAGCTGACGTCCAAGGTGGTGTCGGCCGGGCTCGGCACCTGGGCGGGGGACAAGGCCGACGGCGCCCTCATCGTGCGCGGCCAGTCGCACCTGCTGTCCGACGTCACCGCCATCGAGGACCTGGAGCGCATCCGCAATCTGTTCGACATGCTGGAAACCCGCGAACAGATGCTCCGCCTGCTCGATCTGGTGGGCAAGGCGGAGGGCGTTCAGATATTCATCGGCGCAGAGAACGAACTCTTTGCCGCCACGGGCTGTTCGATGATCGTCAGTCCGTTCCGCAACGGGGCGGAGGAGATCGTCGGCGCCATCGGCGTCATCGGACCGACCCGCATCAATTATGCCCGCATCATCCCGCTGGTGGACTACACCGCGAAGGTGGTCGGCAGACTCATCGGTTAGGGACTGGAAACAGCAATGGCACAGCAGCATACCCCGTCGCAGCACGAACCCGGCCACGACGCGCCTGCCGAGCAGGACGCCGCCACCGACATGGGCGAGCAGGCCCCGTCGGCGGCCGACACTTACGACGGCGACGTGCCGCCGGACGCCGGCGCCGACATCCTGGCGCCGGAGCAGCGCATCGCCCTGCTGGCGGCCGAGGTGGAACGGCTGAAGGGCGAGTACATGCGCGCCCTGGCCGACGCCGAGAACGCCAAGCGCATGGCCGAACGCCGCATCGAGGACAACGCCAAGTACGCCGTCTCCAACTTCGCCAAGGAGATGCTGCAGGTCGCCGACAACCTGGACCGCGCCCTGCTGGCCGCCCCGGCCGAGCGGCGGGCGGAGAACGAGCTTCTGAAGAACCTCGCCGTCGGCATCGAGATGACCCAGAAGACCCTGGCCGCCGGCCTGCAGAAGTACGGCGTCGAGAAGATCGAGGCCCGCGGCACCCCGTTCGACCCCAACCTGCACCAGGCGGTGCAGGAGGTGGAGCGCACCGACATGCCGACCGGCACCGTGGTCGACGTCTACCAGGACGGCTACCTGATCCGCGACCGCCTGCTGCGCCCGGCCATGGTCACCGTGTCGCGCGGCGGCCCCAAGCGGGACGCCAACGGCACCGGCGGCGGCACCGCCGGCGAGGGCGGCCAGGGCAGCGGCGTCAATACCTCCGCCTGATTGCGGGCCGAGCCACCTGACGCAGGCCGGCGGGGAGCGATCTCCGCCGGCCTTGTCGTGTCCGGCCGGCGGCGCCCTGCCCTACTTGTCGCGGAACAGGCTCTGCGACACCTGCACCATCAGCATGCGGAAGCGCTCGCTGTCCAGGCTGAGGTCGTCGCCGCCCACCGAGCCGGCGACATCGGCCAGCACCCGGTCGTCCTCGCAGAACACCGCCAGCACGGTCAGGCGCTCGCCCACCTCCACCGGCGGCACCTCGCCGCGGCACAGGGCGCGGCCGGAGACGCGGCGCGGGGCGTTGAAGGCCAGCGTCACGTGGTAGCGGCGATCACCGGCAGCGGCGGGGTCGGTGGTCAGGCGCAGGGTGCGGTATTCGGCGATGGCGCGGCCCATGGCGCCCAGCGCCACCTCCGCCACCCGCTCCGGCGGCTCGCCGGGGAAGGGCGTGCCGTGGAGGGTGGCGAGCAGCGGCCCGCGGCTGGCCGCCCACTGCATGAACTGCGCCGGCCCGGCCGGGTCGCGATAGCGGACGGAGGTGCGCGGGGCATCGACGCAGGCGCTGACCAGCGTCGCCGCAGCCCCCGCCGCCAGCGTCACAAGCTTCTTCAACATGCCGCCGCAACTCCTTGATCGAATGGGTGTCGCACAGGTTATCCCCATAACTCAGGGTTTGCACAGGCTTGCGCAGCCGCGCGCCAGCCGTCAATATCCGCCGCCCGCTCCCCTGGCAGAAGAGGCTCCCCCATGACGACGGATACGGCACCCGGCACCGCCAAGGACCCGCTGGACGGCGCCGCCCGCGAGCTGCGCGCCCGCATCCGCTACGTCTCGGCCCGCGACGAGCTGACGGCCCCCGACAGCACCATCAACAAGGCCGCCGCCGACGAGCCGGTGTTCGTGCTTCGCGCCCGCGACCTGGTCGCCTCCATGACCGTCGAGTACTGGGAATTCTGCGCCCGCAACCGCGGCACCCCCGACGACAAGCTGGAACGCGCCGACCGCCAGCGCCGCGCCATGGAAGCGTGGCTGGAAAAGCGCCTGCCGCAGCCGACCCCGGCCGGCGAGATGCCCACCGTCCGCACCGCCCATGTGGAGCGCACCCACCCCCATTCCGTGCTGCGCAGCGCCCACCCGGAGGAGCCGGTGTTCGCCATTGTCGCCTCCGACGCCGTGGCGCAGGAAGTGGTGGAGTTCTGGGCCTTCATGGCGGAGCGCAACGGCGCCAAGCCGGCCAAGGTGGAAGCCGCCCTGCAGGTCGCCCGCGCCATGGCCGCCTGGACCAGCAAGCGCGTCGTCGGCCTGCAGGAACGCAAGCCGCGGCCGGTGCTGTCCGATGCCTCGGCCGGCGGCGGCGGCACCGTGCTGTCCAGCCACCGCCCGCACCACCGCAAGGTCACCCGCATCCGCTGCCTCGCCTGCGGCCATACGGAGAAGGTGGGCGAGCCGCCCTATTCCGAGGAACTGCTGGCCTCCATCGCCGAAACCTGCGACGGCCCCTGCCCGTCCTGCGGCGCCCAGCCGGTGGCCGCCACCGCCGACGCCCCGCCGCGCCGCGTGCTGACCACGGAACTGGTCGACGGCTGACGGCTGAGGGTGCCGGGGCTTTCGGGAAGAGCCTAAAAATCCTAGATATTGACCTTGGCCTTTTGGCATATACCATATATAGACCATCGCGTCGGAGCGCCCCCGGCTCACGGGTCGGGGCGGACTGCCCTGGCCGCCGTCGTCGCGATCCGGATCATGATGCAGGAGCAGGCGCCGGCCCCGTCGCCGGCCTTCGCAGTCGCCGCCCGCCCCCGGGCCGCCGCGGAGTCGTCCCTGCCGCAACCGCTGAAGGAGTGTCGTCGTGCTGAACGTTGTGCAGGTTCCTGAGGGTCCGCGGGTGCGGGTCGATCACAGCCGCGACGCCAAGCTGACCGATTTCGGCAAGGCGGTGCTGGAAGACCGCTACCTGCTGCCCGGCGAGGGGTTCCAGGACCTGTTCGCCCGCGTCGCCAGCGCCTATGGCGATGACGACGCCCATGCCCAGCGCCTGTACGACTACATCTCCAAGCTGTGGTTCATGCCGGCGACGCCGGTTCTGTCCAACGGCGGCACCAACCGCGGCCTGCCCATTTCCTGCTTCCTGAACGAAGCCGACGACAGCCTGGACGGCATCGTCGGCCTGTGGACGGAAAACGTCTGGCTGGCGGCCCGCGGCGGCGGCATCGGCAGCTACTGGGGCAACCTGCGCTCCATCGGCGAGACGGTGGGTTCGGTCGGCAAGACCTCGGGCGTCGTGCCGTTCATCCGCGTCATGGACAGCCTGACGCTCGCCATCTCCCAGGGCTCGCTGCGGCGCGGCTCGGCGGCGGTCTACCTGCCGGTGGACCACCCGGAGATCGAGGAATTCGTCGAGATCCGCCGCCCCACCGGCGGCGACCCCAACCGCAAGGCCCCCAACCTGCACCACGGCGTGCTGCTGTCGGACGCCTTCATGCGGGCGGTGGAAGCCGATGCCGACTGGCCGCTCATCAGCCCGCGCGACGGCTCCATCATGCGCACCATCAAGGCCCGCGCCCTGTGGATCCGCATCCTGCTGGCCCGCGTCGAGACCGGCGAGCCCTACATCATCTTCAACGACACCGTCGCCCGCCACCAGCCGCAGCATCACAAGCTGGCCGGCCTGCGGGTGAAGACCTCCAACCTGTGCGCCGAGATCACCCTGCCCACCGGCCGCGACCACATGGGCCAGGACCGCACCGCCGTCTGCTGCCTGTCGTCGCTCAACCTGGAAACCTGGGAGGAGTGGAAGGACGAGCCGCAGTTCATCGAGGACGTGCTGCGCTTCCTCGACAACGTGCTGCAGGACTTTATCGACCGGGCGCCGGACAGCATGGCCAAGGCGCGCTATTCCGCCATGCGGGAACGCTCCGTCGGGCTTGGCGTCATGGGCTTCCACAGCTTCCTGCAGAAGCACGGCATCCCCTTCGAGTCGGTGATGGCGAAGGTGTGGAACCGCACCATCTTCAAGCACATCAAGATCCACGCCGATGCCGCCTCCAAGGCGCTGGCGGTGGAACGCGGCCCCTGCCCCGATGCCGCCGACTACGGCTTCATGGAGCGGTTCAGCCACAAGACCGCCATCGCGCCCACCGCCTCCATCTCCATCATCTGCGGCGGCTCCAGCCCGGGCATCGAGCCGATCGCGGCCAACAGCTACACCCACAAGACGCTGTCGGGCTCCTTCAACGTCCGCAACCCGTACCTGAAGGCGCTGCTGGCGGAAAAGGGCCGCGACGACGAGGACACCTGGACCTCGATCACCGTCAACGAGGGCTCCGTCCAGCACCTGGACTTCCTGACCCAGGACGAGAAGGACGTGTTCAAGACCGCCTTCGAACTGGACCAGCGCTGGGTGGTGGACCTGGCGGCCGACCGCACGCCGTTCATCGACCAGAGCCAGTCGGTGAACATCTTCCTGCCCGCCAACGTCCACAAGCGCGACCTGCACCAGCTGCACTACCAGGCCTGGAAGAAGGGCGTGAAGAGCCTCTACTACTGCCGCTCCAAGTCCATCGCCCGGGCCGAGGTGGTGTCGTCCAAGGCGGTGCCGGACGCGCTGAAGGACCCGGCCCTGATGGCCCCGCCGGCCGCCGCCGCCGCCCTGGCCGCCGCCGAGCCGGCCTCCACCGATTACGAAGAGTGCCTGGCCTGCCAGTAAGGCCGGGCCTGCCTTCGCCGTTTTTTGACCGACAGGACCGTCATGCCCCTTCTCGACGCCAAGCCCGTCTACAAGCCCTTCGCCTACCCCTGGTGCTACGACGCCTGGCTGCTGCAGCAGCAGATCCACTGGCTGCCGGAGGAAGTGCCGCTGGCCGATGACGTGAAGGACTGGCACCACAAGCTGTCCGACAGCGAACGTCACCTGATGACGCAGATCTTCCGCTTCTTCACCCAGTCGGACATCGAGGTGAACAACTGCTACATGCGGCATTACACCCGCGTGTTCAAGCCGACCGAAGTGCAGATGATGCTGGCGGCGTTCTCCAACATGGAGACGATCCACATCGCCGCCTATTCGCACCTGCTCGATACCATCGGCATGCCGACGACGGAATACTCGGCCTTCCTCGACTACAAGGCGATGAAGGACAAGTACGACTACATGCAGGTCTGGGGCGTCGACACCAAGGAAGACATCGCCAAGACCCTGGCGGTGTTCGGCGCCTTCACCGAAGGGCTGCAGCTGTTCGCGTCGTTCGCCATCCTGCTCAACTTCCCGCGCTTCAACAAGATGAAGGGCATGGGGCAGATCGTCACGTGGTCGGTGCGCGACGAGACGCTGCACTGCAACTCGATCATCCGCCTCTACAAGACCTTCCTGCAGGAAAACCCGGAAGTGGACCGGGCGAAGATCGAGGGCGAGCTGTCGGAAGCCTGCAAGACCATCGTCCACCACGAGGACGCCTTCATCGACCTGGCCTTCGAGCTGGGCGCGGTGGAGGGCCTGACGGCCGAGGACGTGAAGCGCTACATCCGCTACATCGCCGACCGCCGCCTGACGCAGCTGGGCCTCGCGCCGCTCTACCTGATCGAGAAGAACCCGCTGCCGTGGCTGGACGCCATGCTGAACGCCGTGGAACACACCAATTTCTTCGAGAACCGGGCGACGGAATATTCCAAGGCCGCCACCCAGGGCACGTGGGACGAAGCCTTTGCATAAAAATGCAGAGCCGGATGGAACCTTACTGCGTGGGTGAGGTTTACCCAATCGTACCCCGCGTGTAACTCCCTCCACGAGTGACCATGCAACCGGCCCCGCGGTCCCCCGCCGCGGGGCCGGAGTCCGTTTGGGCGGAGGGGACGGGAGGAATCGTTCCTTGCGGCCCTCCCCCTCCTGCGCATCGCCTTATTGCCGGGGCAAAGGGGGCGAGGCGGCCAGGAGCAACGGGAAAACGGAGATCCCCGCGGGACTTTCGCGCATCGGGCGCCGCCAGTGGCGCCATCAGTTCACCCCGAAGCAATTGCCCGGGGGCTTCGGCCCATTCCGCTTGATTGCCTGCGCGCGCTGCTCTTATCTTCACCGGGGCGCGCCAGCGGCTGCGCCCGCATGCCAGGACCGTCCGATCGTGAAGTTCAACGCCAGCGCCTTCCGGAAGGCCTACATCGTCTTCCTGCACGACCTTTTCATGGCGGCGGCGTCCTTTGTCGTGTCGCTGTACCTGCGCCTGGACGACATCCTGCTCGCCTTCATCCCGCTCGACCGGCTGGTGGTGTGGACACTGCTGTTCACCGCGCTGTGCGGCGCGGCGTTCTGGAGCCAGGGGATGTACCGCAGCATCTGGCGCTATGCCTCGCTGCGCGACCTGATGACCATCACTCGCTCCGTCAGCCTGGCGATCCTGCTGTTCCTCGGCCTGATGTTCCTGTGGACGCGCCTGGAGGGGCTGCCGCGGTCGGCGCTGCTCATCAACTGGTTCGTGCTGCTGTTCATGCTGGGGGCGCCGCGCTTCCTCTACCGGCTTATGAAGGACGGGCTGATCGGCGTCTTCGCCGACGACGGCAACCGCCGGGTGCCGGTGCTGCTGGTGGGGGCCGGCGACGGCGCCGACCTGTTCATCCGCGATGCCCGGCGGGAGAACGCGCCCTATCGCGTGGTCGGCATGCTGGCCTTCAAGCAGGGCCGCATCGGCCGCGACATTCAGGGGGTGCGGGTGCTGGGGTCGGTGGACGACCTGCGCAGCGCCGTGGCGCGGCTGGAGGCCCAGGGCCGCAAGCCGCAGCGCGTCATCCTCACCCGGCCGCCGGCCACGCGCGAACAGCTGAAGGCGCTGTTCGACGAATGCGACGGCCTGGGCATCACCCTGTCGCGCCTGCCGGAACTGTCGGCGCTCAAGCAGGGCATGGCCGACAAGCTGGAAGTCCGCCCCATCGCCATCGAAGACCTGCTCGGCCGGCCGCAGGCGGTGCTCGACCGGCCGGCCATGCAGGCGCTGGTGAAGGGCCGGCGGGTGCTGGTGACCGGCGCCGGCGGCTCCATCGGCTCGGAACTGGTGCGCCAGGTGGCGGCGCTGGAGCCGGCCGAGGTGGTGCTGGTCGAAAGCTCGGAATTCGCCCTCTACACCATCGACGGCGAGATGCGCGAGCGCTTCGCCGCCATCCCCTGCCGGCCGCTGATCGCCGACGTGCGCGACCGCCGCCGCATCGACGAGGTGTTCGCCGCCCACCGCCCGGAACTGGTGTTCCACGCCGCCGCGCTCAAGCATGTGCCGATGGTGGAGGCCAACCCGGTGGAAGGGGTGCTGACCAACGTCGCCGGCACCCGCATCGTGGCCGATGCCGCCTGCGCCCACGGCGTCGACCTGATGGTGCTGATCTCCACCGACAAGGCGGTCAACCCGACCAACGTCATGGGCGCCACCAAGCGCATCGCCGAACGCTACTGCCAGACCCTGGACAGCCGCGCCACCGGCCCCGGCACCCAGTTCGTGACGGTGCGGTTCGGCAACGTGCTCGGCTCGACCGGATCTGTGGTGCCGCTGTTCCGCCGCCAGCTGGAGAACGGCGGGCCGCTGACCGTCACCCACCCGGACATGACGCGCTACTTCATGACCATCCGCGAGGCGGTGGAACTGGTGCTGCAGGCCAGCGCCTACGGCCACCACCAGCCGGAATATCGCGGCCGCATCTTCGTGCTCGACATGGGCGATCCGGTGAAGATCGTCGATCTGGCGCGGCAGATGATCCGCCTGGCCGGGCTGCGGCCGGAGGAGGACGTGAAGATCGTCTTCACCGGCCTGCGCCCCGGCGAGAAGCTGTTCGAGGAAATCTTCCACGGCGCCGAGCCGCCGGTGCCGACCGGTCGCCAGGGCATCCTGCTGGCCCAGGTGCGCGGCGGCGATGCGCCGGAGGTGGCGGCCGCCATCGACGCCCTGGAGGCCGCCGCCCGCGCCGGCGATGCCGCCGCCGTGCTGGCGGGAGTGCGCGCCCTGGTGCCGGAATATGCGCCGTCCGACGCCGCCCCTGCCGCCGCCCCGCCGCCGCCGTCCTCCGCCTCTGCCGATGCCGCCGCGCCTGCGGCCCGCGCCGCCGGTTGAAGCCGCCCGCCGCGCCCCCATGTCCGCTGCCGTTCCCGCTCTGAAAGTGACGCCATGACGGTTCCCCTGCTCAGCCCCGACCGCCTCACCCACCTTCAGCGCCTGGAGGCGGAAAGCATCCACATCATGCGCGAGGTGGCGGCCCAGTTCCGCAACCCGGTGATGCTCTATTCCATCGGCAAGGACAGCAGCGTCATGCTGCATCTGGCGATGAAGGCGTTCTACCCGTCGAAACCGCCGTTCCCGCTGATGCACGTGGACACCACCTGGAAGTTCCGCGAGATGATCGCCTTCCGCGACCAGCGGGCGAAGGAACTGGGGCTCGACCTCATCGTCCACATCAACCAGGACGGCGTGCGGGCCGGCATCGGGCCGTTCAGCCATGGCTCGGCGGTGCATACGGACGTGATGAAGACCCAGAGCCTGAAGCAGGCGCTGGACAAGTACGGCTTCGACGCGGCCTTCGGCGGCGCCCGCCGCGACGAGGAAAAGAGCCGCGCCAAGGAACGCATCTTCTCCTTCCGCACCGCCAGCCACCGCTGGGACCCCAAGAACCAGCGGCCGGAACTGTGGACGCTCTACAACGGCCGCATCAACAAGGGCGAGAGCATCCGCGTCTTCCCCCTGTCCAACTGGACCGAGCTGGACATCTGGCAGTACATCTATCAGGAGAACATCCCGGTGGTGCCGCTCTACTTCGCCGCACCCCGCCCGGTGGTGGAGCGCGACGGCATGCTGGTGATGGTCGACGACCACCGCATGCCGCTCAACCCCGGCGAGACGCCGGCCGAAACCTGGGTGCGCTTCCGCACGCTCGGCTGCTACCCGCTGACCGGCGCCATCGAAAGCCGCGCCGCCACGCTGCCGGAAATCATCCGCGAGATGCTGCTCGCCACCACCAGCGAACGCCAGGGCCGCGCCATCGACAAGGACGCCGGCGCCTCCATGGAAGCCAAGAAGCAGGAGGGCTACTTCTGATGGCCGCCGACGCCCGCGACACCGCCATTGCCGAGGTGGAGGACTACCTCAAGCGCCAGGAAGCCAAGGACCTGCTGCGCTTCATCACCTGCGGCTCGGTCGACGACGGCAAGTCGAGCCTGATCGGCCGCCTGCTGTACGACTGCAAGCTGCTGTTCGAGGACCAGCTGGCGGCGCTGGAGAAGGACTCCGGCCGCTTCGGCACCACCGGCAGCGGCACCCTTGACCTCGCGCTGCTGGTGGACGGTCTGGCGGCCGAGCGCGAGCAGGGCATCACCATCGACGTCGCCTACCGCTTCTTCACCACCGACAAGCGCAAGTTCATCGTCGCCGACACGCCGGGGCACGAGCAGTACACCCGCAACATGGCCACCGGCGCCTCCACCGCCGAGCTGGCGGTGCTGCTGGTGGATGCGCGCAAGGGCGTGCTGACCCAGACCCGGCGCCACAGCTACATCGTGTCGCTGCTGGGCATCCGTCATGTGGTGCTGGCGGTGAACAAGATGGACCTGGTGGACTGGGACCAGGAAACCTTCGAGCGCATCGCCGCCGATTACCGCACCTTCGCCGGCCGCCTCGGCATTCCGCACGTCACCTGCGTGCCGGTGTCGGCGCTGACCGGCGACAACGTCACCACCCCGGCGACCGCCGCCATGCCGTGGTACGAGGGGCCGACCCTGCTCGCCCATCTGGAGACGGTGCAGGTGGCGTCCGACGCGCTGGCGCGGCCGTTCCGCCTGCCGGTGCAGTGGGTCAACCGCCCCAACCAGGATTTCCGCGGCTTCTCCGGCACCATCGTCGGCGGCAGCGTCGCGCCGGGCGACCGGGTGGCGGTGCTGCCGTCGGGCAAGACCACCACGGTGGCGCGGGTGGTCACCCTGGACGGCGACCTCGCCCGCGGCATTGCCGGTCAGGCGGTGACGGTGACCCTGGCGGAGGAAATCGACGTCAGCCGCGGCGACGTCATCGCCGCCGCCGACGACCGGCCGGAGGTGGCCGACCAGTTCGCCGCCCATGTGGTGTGGATGAGCGAACAGCCGCTGCTGCCCGGCCGCCCCTACATCCTGCGCCTCGGCACCACCAGCGTCGGCGCCCAGGTGACCGAGCTGAAGCACCGGGTCGACGTCAACACCCTGGAGAAGGCAGCGGGCAAGCACCTGGACCTCAACGAGGTCGGCTTCTGCAACCTCGCCCTCGACCGGCCGGTGCCCTTCGACCCCTATGCCGCCAACCGCGACATGGGCGGCTTCATCCTCGTCGACCGGCTGACCAACGCCACCGTCGGCTGCGGCATGATCGACTTCGCCCTGCGCCGCGCCTCCAACATCCACTGGCACGTCAGCGAGGTGGACAAGGCCGCCCGCGCCGCCCTGAAGGGCCAGAAGCCCTGCGTGCTGTGGTTCACCGGCCTGTCCGGCGCCGGCAAGTCCACCGTCGCCGACCTGGTGGAGCAGGAACTGCACCGCCTCGGCCGTCACACCATGCTGCTGGACGGCGACAACGTGCGCCACGGCCTCAACAAGGACCTCGGCTTCACCGACGAGGACCGGGTGGAAAACATCCGCCGCGTCGCCGAGGTGTCGCGCCTGATGGTGTCCGCCGGCCTGATCGTGCTGGTGTCGTTCATCTCCCCCTTCCGCAGCGAGCGCCGCATGGCCCGCGACCTGCTGGAGGACGGCGAGTTCCTGGAGGTCTTCGTCGACGCCCCGCTGGAAGTGTGCGAACGCCGCGACCCCAAGGGGCTCTATCGCAAGGCGCGGTCCGGCCAGCTGCCCAACTTCACCGGCATCGGCAGCCCCTACGAGCCGCCGGAGGCGCCGGAACTGCGCCTGCCGGCCGGCGACGAGGCGCCGCAGGCCCTGGCCACCCGCGTCGTCGCGCTGCTGCGCGACCGCGGCATCGTCTGAGGCCCGGGTGGAGACAGACGGGGTGGAGACAGACGGGGTGGAGACTGGGCGGCCGCGCACGGTCGCCGTCACCGGCGCCACCGGCTTCGTCGGCACCGCCGTCTGCCGCCGCCTGCTGGCCGACGGCTGGCGGGTGGTGGCGCTGGTGCGAACAGCGGCACCGGCGGCGGCGCAGCCCTCGGGTGTCGAGTCGCGGCCGCTGGGCGACCTGACGGCGGTGGCGGATTTCGCCCCCCTGCTGGGCGACGTGCAGGCGGTGGTGCATCTGGCCGCCAAGGTCCACGTCATGCGCCCCACCACCGCCGATGCCGCCGACTTCCACCGCGTCAACGTGGAGGTGACGCGGCGGCTGGCGGAAGGCGCGGCGCGGGCCGGCGTCGGCCGGCTGCTGTTCGTCAGCACCATCAAGGTCAACGGCGAGGCCACCGCCCCCGGCCGCCCCTTCCGCGCCGACGACCCGCCGGCCGCCGCCGACGACTACGGCCGCTCCAAAGCAGCGGCGGAGGCGGCGCTGTGGCAGGTGGCGGCGGCTCATCCCGGCCTCGGGGTGACGGTGATCCGGCCGCCGGTGGTCTACGGTCCGGGGGTGAAGGCCAACATCGCCGCCCTGGCGCGGCTGTGCGACAGCCCGTGGCCGCTGCCCCTCGGTGCCACCGGCAATGCCCGCAGCCTGATCGCCGTCGACAACCTGGCCGATGCCGTCGCCGTCGCCCTGGCGGCGCCGCAGGCGGCGGTGGAGGTCTATCTGGTGCGCGACGGCGAGGACGTCTCCACCGGCGAGCTGATCCGCCGCCTGCGCCGCCTGCAGGGCCGGCCGGCGCGGCTGCTGCCGGTGCCGCCGGGCGTGCTGGCGACGCTGCTGCGACTCGGCGGCCGCGGCGGGCTGGGCGACCGGCTGCTGGGCTCGCTGACCGTCGACGACGGACCGATCCGGGCCGAGCTGGGCTGGCAGCCGCCGCTCAGCCTGGACCAGGGGCTGGCGCGCCTGTTGGGACGCGGCCAGAATCAGGACCAGCCCGCCCTCTCCTAAGGGAGCTGTTCGTGGCGCATCTTCCGTTCCGACCCCAGCCCCCTCGGGCCGCGACCAGACGAGGGAGTCACCCCGCCGCCACCGTGTGACCGGCCGCCCGCCACGCCTCGGCGGCGGAGTCGGCCGAGGTCGCCTTCACCAGAATCCAGTCGGTGTCGAAGGTGGACAGCACGAAGATGCCGATGCCGGCCTCGGCCAGCGGCCGCGACAGGGCCGCCACCACGCCGGTGACCTCGAAGGCGAACGGCCCCTGCACCTCGAACACCCGCCACGGGCCATCCACCCGCAAGCCCTCCGCCGCCGGCGCTGCCGTGGCGGCGGCATGGTCGCAGATCACCGACAGCTCGTCCGGCGTGCGGGTGATGCTGTGAAACGTCCCCTGCCAGGCCCAGTCCGGCACCGGCGCGGCGGCCGGCAGGCGGCAGATGGCAAGGCTGCCGGGGCGCAGGGTGAGGGTGAGCGTCGGGCCGGGCGCCGCGGGGCCGGTCATGGCATCAGCCCGCCCGGCCGGCGATGACCGCCAGCAGGCGCTCGACATCGGCCATGTCGGTGTTGAAGGCGCAGACCATGCGCACCGCGTCGGGGCCGAGGTCGCCCCACGGGATGACCACGAAGCCGGCATCGGCCACCCGCTGGCGCACCGGCGGCGGCAGGTGGGCAAAGACCTCGTTGGCCTGCACCGGATGGGCGAGCGTGACACCCGCCTGCCCCAGCCCGTCCGCCAGCCGGCGGGCGCAGGCATTGGCGTGGCGGGCATTGGCCAGCCACAGGTCGTCCTCCAGATAAGCCTCCAGCTGCGCCGACAGGAACCGCATCTTGGAGAACAGATGGCCGCTGCGCTTGCGGCGGTAGACGAAGTCGCGCGCCAGGGCGGGATTGAAGAACACCACCGCCTCCGCCGCCCAGCAGCCGTTCTTGCTGGCCCCGAAGGACAGGATGTCGACGCCCGCCTTCCAGGTCACCTCCGCCGGCGCCACGTCCAGCGCCGCCACCGCATTGGCGAAGCGGGCGCCGTCCATGTGCAGCGCCAGGCCGTGGGCGCGGCAGACGGCGCTGATCGCCCGCACCTCGTCCAGGCCGTAAAGGGTGCCGGCCTCGGTCGCCTGGGTGAGGGTGACGGCCGCCGGCTGCACCCGGTGGACATCGCGCACCCCGGCGTGGTCGATGGCCGCCTGCACCGCCGCCGCCGTCAGCTTGCCGTGGTCGCCGGCCAGCGGCACCAGCTTGGCGCCGCCGGTGAACATCTCCGGCGCGCCGCACTCGTCCACCTGCACATGGGCGTCGGCATGGCACAGCACGCTGCCGTAGGGCGGCACCACCGTCGCCAGGGCCAGGGCATTGGCGGCGGTGCCGGTGGCCACCGGGAAGGCCAGCAGGTCGGGCTTGTCGAACACCTGCCGCAGCCGGTCCTGCACCCGCGCCGTCCAGTCGTCGCCGCCGTAGGGAGTGGCGCTGCCCGCGGCGGCGCGGCTGAGCGCGGCCATGATCTGCGGGTGGGCGCCGGTGACGTTGTCGCTGCCGAAATTGCTCACCGCTATCCTCCGGTAATAAACCCTGCGGGCGAAGTTCGTGAATCGTCGTAAAATCTTGACACTTCTTTGTGACCGGCAGGAAACTAAGCCGCCTCGACAGGCCCTACAACCCGTATCGCACAGCAAGGGAGTCGGCAACTTCGTGATCGACCTCAGCAAGGCCCCGGCCCCCGCGGGCGACACGACGCCGACGCTGGAGGTGGTGGACATCCACAAGCGCTACGGCGGGCTGGAGGTGCTGAAGGGCATCTCGCTCGAAGCCCGCGACGGCGACGTGATCTCCATCATCGGCTCGTCCGGCTCGGGCAAGAGCACCTTCCTGCGCTGCATCAACTTCCTGGAAACGCCCGACGCCGGCATCGTGCGGCTGGCCGGCGAGGACGTGCGGGTGAAGCAGGACCGCAAGGGCACCCCCCGCGTCGCCAGCCAGCGTCAGCTGGAACGCCTGCGCAGCCGTGTCGGCATGGTGTTCCAGAGCTTCAACCTGTGGCCGCACATGACCGTGCTGCAGAACGTGATGGAAGCGCCGGTCCACGTCCTCGGCCAGAACAAGGCCGAGGTGCGGGAACGGGCCGAGGCGCTGCTCGCCAAGGTGGGCCTGGCCGAGCGCCGCGACTACTACCCCAACCATCTGTCGGGCGGGCAGCAGCAGCGCGCTGCCATCGCCCGTGCCCTGTGCATGGACCCGCAGGTCATCCTGTTCGACGAACCCACCTCCGCCCTCGACCCCGAGCTGGTGGTGGAGGTGCTGGGCGTCATCCGCAAACTGGCGGAGGAAGGCCGTACCATGCTGATCGTCACGCACGAAATGGCCTTCGCGCGCGACGTCTCGACGCAGGTGATGTTCCTGCATCAGGGCCGGACCGAAGAACAGGGGCCGCCGTCCAAACTGTTCTCCGATCCCGACAGCCCCCGGCTGCGCCAGTTCCTGGCCAGCCACCTGCACTGACCGCCAAGGAACGCAACGACGTTTCGCCGTCCCCCGCCGCGGGGCCGGCCCTACAGGGAGCGCATACCCAATGACCCTCAAGAAGACCATCGCCGCCGCCGTCACCGCGGTCGTCATGGCCGCCGCCGCGTCCTCCGCCCTGGCCGCCGACAAGGTCCGCATCGCCACCGAAGGCGCCTTCCCGCCGTTCAACTTCATCGACGAGACCGGCAAGCTGCAGGGCTTCGACGTCGACATCGCCAACGCCCTGTGCGAGCAGATGAAGGCCGAGTGCGAGATCGTCGCCCAGGACTGGGACGGCATCATCCCCGGCCTGCTGGCCCGCAAGTACGACGCCATCATCGCCTCCATGTCGATCACCGACGAGCGCAAGAAGGCCGTCGACTTCACCGACAAGTACTATTCCAACAAGCTCCAGTACGTCGCCGAGAAGGGCAAGGACTTCGACACCTCGGCCGAGGCGGTGAAGGGCAAGACCATCGGCGCCCAGCGCGCCACCATCTCCGCCCAGTGGCTGGAGCAGAACGTGCCGGGCGTCAACATCAAGCTCTACGGCACCCAGGAAGAGGCCTTCCTCGACCTCGCCGCCGGGCGCCTGGACGGCGTGCTGAATGACGTCTACGTCACCTACGACTGGCTGCAGACGCCGGAAGGCGAGAAGTACGAGTTCAAGGGCGAGCCGGTCTATGACGACGACGAGATCGGCATCGCCATCCGCAAGGGCGACGACCAGCTGCGCGACAAGTTCAACGCCGCCCTCAAGGAACTGCGCGACAACGGCACTTATGCCAAGCTGAACGAGAAGTATTTCCCGTTCGACATCTACTAAGATCGGGCGGCAACGCCTGATCGTGTGACGACAGCAGGGCGCGGGGTGCCCGCATCCGCCGCCGCCGCCGTGGCGGGCGGATGCGCCGGCACCCCGTGGTCATCGGCGGACAAGGGAACAACAGCCGATGTTGCAGGCCTACCTGCCGCAGCTCCTGGCGGGGCTGTGGGTGACGGTGCAGCTGGCGCTGGGGGCGGTGGTCCTCGGGCTGGTGCTGGGGATTACGGGCGCCGCCATGAAGCTGTCGCCCGTCGGTCCGGTACGCTGGATCGCCGAGACCTACACCGCCATCTTCCGCGGCCTGCCCGAACTGCTGACCGTGCTGCTGGTCTATTTCGGCGGCACCGTGGTGCTGTCGGCGCTGGTCGGCTCGTACTTCGAGGTCTCGGCTTTCGGCGCCGGCGTGGCCGCCCTCGGCATCACCTTCGGCGCCTATGCGACCGAGGTGTTCCGCGGCGCCATCCTCGCCATTCCCAAGGGCCAGGTGGAGGCGGCGCAGGCCTTCGGCATGAGCAAGCTGCTGGCCTTCCGCCACGTGGTGCTGCCGCAGGTGTGGCGCATCGCCCTGCCCGGCCTCGGCAACCTGTTCCTGGTGCTGCTGAAGGACACCGCCCTGGTGTCGGTGGTGGGGCTGGAGGATCTGATGCGGCAGGCCGACATCGCCTCGCGCTACACCAAGCAGCCCTTCACCTTCTACATGGCGGCCGCCTTCATGTACCTGGGTCTGACGGTGATCACCATGGCCGTGCTGCACGTGCTGGAAAAGCGGGCGAACCGCGGCCAGCGCCGCGCGGCCTCGTGACGGAGCGCCGGCCCCATGGACATGCAGGTCTTTCTCGCCGCCTTCCCCGAACTGCTGAAGGGCGCCTGGCTGACGCTCCAGCTGGTGGGCGTCGCCATCCTGATCGGCTTCACCATCGCCCTGCCGGTGGCGCTGCTGCGGGTCAGCGCCAACCCGTGGGTGCGGGCGCTGCCGTTTGCCTACATCTTCTTCTTCCGCGGCACGCCGCTGCTGGTGCAGATGTTCCTGGTCTACTACGGCCTGTCGCAGTTCGAGGCGGTGCGGGCGAGCTTCCTGTGGCCGGTGCTGCGCGAGGCCTACTGGTGCGCCATCATCGCCTTCTCGCTGAACACGGCGGCCTATTCGGCGGAGATCCTGCGCGGCGCCATCCAGGCGGTGCCGCCCGGCGAGATCGAGGCGGCGCGGGCCCTGGGCATGAGCCGGGCGCTGACCTACCGGCGGGTTATCCTGCCGCGCGCCTTCCGCATCTGCCTGCCTGCCTATGGCAACGAAGTGATCCTGATGATCAAGTCGAGCGCCCTGGCCTCGACCATCACCCTGCTGGACCTGACCGGCATGGCCCGCAAGATCATCGCCGTCACCTACCAGCCGGTGGAGACCTTTGCGGCGGCGGGGGTGATCTATCTGGTGATGATCTTCCTGTTCGCCACTTTCCTGCGCTGGCTGGAGGTAAAACTCCACGCCAACCGCAACCCGCCGCCGGGGATGCCGAACTGAGGGGAAAGAAGCGAGAGAGATTATCGATCCGGTACCGTGCCGCCCAAATCTGACCAATTCAGCAAGGCGTCGGCGTACCGGCTTATGAATATATCCTCTTCATCCCCGCGAAGATGCTCCTGCGAGTACTCTCTAGCCACGCCACGCTGAATATCCAGGATGCAGAATGAGTTGTTGACCTGGGGGCCGATCGCTTCGCTGACTGCCCAAACAGCAAGACGCCAAGCCTCACCATCCAGTTCCGGCTCTTCTCGGAAGTAGGGGTAGACTGCAAAGGTCGACCTGGCTGCGCCTCCTAGCGCCATAGAGAGTAAATTCTCAACCTTCACGGTGGCGCCAAGGGTCCCGAACTCAAGCCTCCCGCTTATCCCGGGCTCAACAAGCATAATCGGCTCATTCTGCCACCTTCTCCAGGACGTCCACCACTCCAGGAACCCGTCCTTGAGTTGTTCATAGAGCCGTTCCCGCCGGAAGTTGCTATCGATCCGAGCCTGAGTCCGCTGGGAAAGATCGCCGCTGCCAGCGACGTGCGCCTTCGCGTCAGCCCAGAAAGGGGCGTAAAAGTCGCCACCGGACGTAGCCAGAAGAGCGGTCTGCCCGCGGCGGATATCCTCCAGGAGGATTGACCGCCTTCTCTGAGGCGTCGCGTACATGATCGCCAGGAGCTTGTGAAGGTGTATCCGGTAGAGAGACATGAGTTCCCCCTGAATATGAGGGAAATAGCATACCCACCTCATCCAACCACGACAACGGGCTGCGGACACGCCACGCCCGCAGAACGGGCAACAGTGGCCCGCCAAGCGAGAAAAAACACGACGCTCTATGTAAGAGATGTATATGCTTGACCCTCCCGACTAATAGTTTAGCCTGAGCTCCACTGGACGTTGACGTCGCTCAAAGGGACTTTGCCGGTAACGGACCGCGCCCGAGTCTAAATAAGCCTAAGGGGCTCCGCGGCGTCTGATCGCCACGGGCCCCTTAGTGCATTTTGGGCGGTTTTGCCCTCACCGCCGCGCCCACAGGCCCGGCAGGCTGGCGGTCAGGGCGTTGACGGCGAAGCCGACGAACAGGGCGCCGGTGGCGCGGATGATCCAGACGTCGTGGCGGCGGTAGACCGCCTTCGGGCCGGACAGGCCGGTCAGCCACACCAGGATCACGTCAGCCGCCAGGAACCCCAGGAAGGCCGCCGCCAGCAGTTCCGGCGCCACGCTCCAGGTCAGCGAGTCGGAGCGGTCGGCGAGCAGGGCGGTGAACATGGCCAGTGCCACCGAATAGCCCTTGGGGTTGGTGACGCCGAACAGCAGGCCGCGGCGGAACGGGCTGCGGGTGACGAAGCCGCCACGCGAGCCGCTGGGCGAGTTCATTTACCTTTATCTAGCGCACCTGGAGCGATTCCACACGCCCGCCATGTCACAGACAAGCTGCCGGGCGATTCGCGGCGCCTCGGCCTCATCGCCCTGCTGTTCCCCAAGGTGCGGGTGATCCATTGCCGGCGCCCCGGTGGACTCGTGCCTGTCCATCTACTTCCCGAACTTCGGCGGCCAGAACAACTATGCCTACGATCTGCGAGCGCTCGGCCACTTCTATCGCCAGTACCAGCGGCTGATGGCCCACTCGGCGGCGGCGGCGGCGGCGATGCAATTCTGGGGGTGGTGTACGAAGACGTGGTGGCCGACCACGAGGCGCAAGGCCGCCGCATGATCGAACACCTGGGCCTGGAGCGGCACCCGACCATGGCCGCCTTCCACACCAACACCTGCACCGTGTCCACGGCAAGCGTGTGGCAAGTACGGTAGCCGATCTACAAAGGCTCAGTGGAGCGCTGGCGCAAGTACGAAGCCCGCATCGGCTCACTGCTGGAGGCGCTTGGCATCACCGCCTGAGGCGGTGACTGGCCCTTCCGCCCCTCGGCCGGCCAGGCACAAAAAGAAAGGGAGCGGCGCGGGGCCGCTCCCTCCCTCCAACTGTCTTGCAGTCGTTCTTAGAACGACAGCTGCAGACCAACGATACCACCAGTGGCGTCGGTGTCGTTATCCGCACCAGCCGCATCCAGCTCACCGGTACCATGGAACAGAACGGCCGCGAGGGTCACGCCCGGGCCCATGGCGTAGCTGCCGTGCAGCGACCACTGGCGGTATTCAGCATCGTCGTTGCCGGCGCCAGCCAGTTCAACGTCGGACTGCAGGTAGACGAGCGAGACGCCGTACGGGCCAGTCTTGTAGCCAATGCCCGCGTTCCAAACGTTGCTGTCAAGACCATCAACGCCGTTGCGGTCCTGCAGGGTCAGGTAGGAGCCGCCGACCTGGAAGCCAGCGTAGCCGACGATCAGGCCAGCACGCCAAGCCGACGGATCTTCCAGGTTACCAGCGTCCGGAGCACTCTGCTGCATGTAAGCCAGGTCAGCACCGATCTGAACGCCCGAGAATTCGCCGTTGTAGGCCACGGCGGCTTCCCACTGGTTGTGGAAGTCATCCTCGCTGTCAGCCTGCAGCGCGGAGCTGACGGTGTTGCCGATCGCACCGCCCGGATTCGGCATGAAGGTGGCGCCGACCGAGAAGCCGGCCAGAGACGGGGAGATGTAGCTCACCGCAGCGCCGTCACTCGACTGAAGCGTGGTGTCGACGAGGCGGGCGTAGCCGCCACCCAGGGCAGCCGCCGGATTGAAGAAGGCGGCGACGTCATCGTCGGCCAGACCGTACTGCGGAGCTTCGTGAGCCAGACGGGTCAGGACGCCGTCCATCTGGCCGGCCATCACGCGACCGAAGGCGCCTTCGATGTACGCGTACTGCTCATCAGCGTTCTCAGCAGTGGCGTTGGTCTGGGCTTCCAGCTGGATCATGGCGCCGACGGTCAGGCCGTTGTCCAGGGTGGTGGCGCCGCTGAAGTAGACTTCAGTGTCGGTGTTGATACCGGTCAGGGTCGGATCGTAACCCGGCGCGTCATCCTGGGAAACGACGCCGAAGTACTGCTCCATCTTACCGCCCAGGCCGAGCTTGATCTTCTCGGCGGCGGAAGCCGGGGCAGCCAGGAGACCAGCCGCGATCAGCGCGGAGGTGCCAAGCAGAACCTTCTTCATGGTGACTTCCTTCTCTCTCGCAAATTCTGGCAAAGCCGAAACTTTAAAATCCCGCTCGGCCGCCCCGGGGGCATACCACCTGCGGGTCGAGGCAAAGGAAGCCATGGGTAAGGCCAAAGGTCAATTCATTGCCCCCTTTGATCGTGTCGTTTGTCGCACACTGTGGCGTCGCTGCAACAATCTCTGCGATGACGAGGGCTCGCGCCGCGCCGCGGCGCAGGGTATAAAGGTGCCCGTCGCGCCCGCCGGGTGGCGCCGCGTCCGCCGCTTCGGTGGCGAACCAGACCGATGGATACGAGAGAAGGGTTCATGACGGGCACTTACCGCGCTTCCGGCCGTACCGTCCTCAAGGCCGTGGCGACCGCACTGGCCGCCACCGTCGTCCTGTCCGCCTGTGGGCAGACGGAGGCGGTTTTCCCCGAGGACAAGCGCTACCGCACCGAGCCGAGCGGGTCTTACCGCATGGTGCGGCCGGGCCAGAGCGAGCAGGACCGCGAGACCATCTTCGGCCAGGGCGGCCTGTTCGGCGGCGGCGGCGACAAGAAGGACCAGGGCGGCACCGGCATCGGCGTCAACGCCTGGCTGTGGCGCGCCTCGCTGGATACGGTGGCGTTCATGCCGCTGGTGTCGGCCGACCCGTTCGGCGGCGTCATCATCACCGACTGGTACGCCGACCCGGCGACGCCGGGCGAGCGCTTCAAGGCCAACCTCTTCATCCTTGGCCGCGAGCTGCGGGCCGACGGCGTGCGGGTGAACGTGTTCCGCCAGGTGCGCGACCCCATGGGCAACTGGGTGGATGCGCCGGTGGCCCCGGGCGTCGCCGGCGAGATGGAGGACGCGGTGCTGACCCGCGCCCGCCAGCTGCGCATCGCCTCCAACGAAAAGTGACGGGCTGGCGGCCGGCGCGGCGGGCATGATCGCCCGGCGCCGGCCGCCGCCGTTCCGTCACACGCCAACCGGCGGCGCCGGGCCCCGCGCATGGGGCCGGCGCCCTTTCGACTCCAGAGAGAAGCAGGACGAGCAAGCCGATGTCGCGCTCCGACGACCGCTACAACGTCAAGGAAACCGAGGAAAAGTGGCAGCGCGTGTGGGAGGACCGCCAGGCGTTCCTGGCGACCGAGGATGCCTCCCGGCCCAAGTATTACGTGCTGGAGATGTTCCCCTACCCGTCGGGGCGCATCCACATGGGCCACGTGCGTAACTACACCCTCGGCGACGTGGTGGCGCGGGCCAAGCGGGCGCAGGGCTTCAACGTGCTGCATCCCATGGGCTGGGACGCCTTCGGCCTGCCGGCGGAAAACGCCGCCATCGAGCGCGGCGTCCACCCCGGCAAGTGGACGCGCGAGAACATCGCCGCCATGCGCGAGCAGTTCAAGCCCATGGGCCTGTCCATCGACTGGTCGCGTGAGGTCTCCACCTGCGAGCCGGAATACTACCGCCACGAACAGAAGATGTTCCTGGATTTCCTCAAGGCCGGGCTCGCCTACCGCAAGCGCAGCTGGGTCAACTGGGATCCGGTGGAGAACACCGTGCTCGCCAACGAGCAGGTGATCGACGGCAAGGGCTGGCGCTCCGGCGCCGCCGTGGAGCGGCGCGAGCTGAACCAGTGGTTCCTCAAGATCACCCACTACGCCGACGACCTGCTGGCGGCCCTCGACGGCCTGCCGCGCTGGCCGGAAAAGGTCCGCACCATGCAGGCCAACTGGATCGGCAAGTCGGAAGGCGCGCGCGTGTTCTTCGATCTGGCGGCGCCGGTCGCCGGCCATGACGAGGCGCATGTCGAGGTCTTCACCACCCGCCCCGACACCCTGTTCGGCGCCAGCTTCGTCGCCCTGTCGCCGCACCACCCGCTGACCCGCGCCCTGGCCGAACGCGACCCCCGACTCGTCGAGTTCATCGCCGAGTGCGACCGCATCGGCACCTCGGAAGAGGCCATCGAGACGGCGGAGAAGAAGGGCTTCGACACCGGCCTGACGGTGCGCCACCCGCTCGACCCCAGCTGGGAACTGCCGCTGTGGGTGGCCAACTTCGTGCTGATGGACTACGGCACCGGTGCCATCTTCGCCTGCCCCGGCCACGACCAGCGCGACATGGACTTCGCCCGCAAGTACGGCCTGCCGGTGCGGGCGGTGGTGGCGCCGAAGGATGCCGACGTCGCCGCGTTCTCCAAGGAGCTGGCGGAAACCGCCACCGATGCCTTCACCGAGGCCGGCGTCGCCGTCAACTCGGGCTTCCTCGACGGCCTTGCGACCACAGAGGCCAAGCGCGCCGCCATCGCGCGCCTGGAGGAACTCGGAAAGGGCAAGGGTACGGTGCAGTTCCGCCTGCGCGACTGGGGCGTGTCGCGCCAGCGTTACTGGGGCTGCCCGGTGCCGGTCATCCACTGCGACTCCTGCGGCATCGTGCCGGTGCCGGAAGACCAGCTGCCGGTGACCCTGCCCGAGGACGTCACCTTCGACAAGCCGGGCAACCCGCTCGACCATCATCCGACCTGGAAGCACGTCGACTGCCCCACCTGCGGCAAGCCGGCGCGGCGCGAGACGGATACCTTCGACACCTTCTTCGAATCGTCGTGGTACTTCGCCCGCTTCGCCGACCCGAAGAACGAGACGGCGGGCTTCGGCAAGGACAAGGCCGGCTACTGGCTGCCGGTGGACCAGTACATCGGCGGCATCGAGCACGCGGTGCTGCACCTGCTGTACTCGCGCTTCTTCACCCGCGCCCTGCGCGACTGCGGTTATCTCGACGTGGCGGAGCCCTTCGACGGCCTGTTCACCCAGGGCATGATCAACCACGAAACCTACAAGGACCCGAACGGCAAGTGGGTCGAGCCGGGTGACGTGGAAAAGCTGCCCGACGGCACCGCCCGCCGCCTGTCCGACAGCGCGCCGATCACCGTCGGCCGGTCGGAAAAGATGTCGAAGTCGAAGAAGAACACCGTCGACCCGACCCGCATCATCGACACCTACGGCGCCGATGCCGCCCGCCTGTTCATGCTGTCCGACAGCCCGCCGGACCGCGACCTCGACTGGTCCGATGCCGGCATCGAGGGCGCCTGGCGCTACCTCAACCGCCTGTGGCGGCTGGTGACCGACGCCGGCGTCGACCTCGGCACCGCCGGCGCCGCCCTGCCCGACGCGCTGCCGGCCGAGGCCATGGCGCTGGTGCGGGCCGCCCACAAGGCGGTGGCCGGCGTCACCGATGACCTGGAGGCGCTGCGCTTCAACACCGCCGTCGCCAAGCTGCGCGAACTGACCAACGCCATCGGCGATGCGGTGAAGGACCCGGCCAAGGCCGACGGCGCCGCGGTGCGATTCGCCCTGGAAACGGTGGTGCGGCTGCTCAACCCGATGACGCCGCACATCACCGAGGAACTGTGGCAGCGCCTCGGCCACACCACGTCCCTCGCCGAAACCGCCTGGCCCAATGCCGACCCGGCCATGCTGGTGGAGAACACGGTCACCCTGGCGGTGCAGGTCAACGGCAAGCTGCGCGGCACCGTCGAACTGCCCAAGGACTGCCCGAAGGAAGAGGCCGAGGCCGCCGCCCTGGCCCTGCCCAACGTGCAGCTGCAGCTGGAGGGCAAGGCGCCGCGCAAGGTGATCGTGGTGCCGGGCAAGATCGTCAACATCGTGGCCTGACATGGGGGACCGCACCGGCATGGCGACGCGACGCATGATCCTGCGAGGCCTGGCGGCAGCCGGCCTCGTCTCCCTCACCGCCGCCTGCGGCTACCGCCCCCTGTACGGCGGCGGCAGCCGGTCCGGCGCGGTGTCGGCGGAACTGGCCAAGGTGTTCGTCGCCCCCATCGCCGAACGCTACGGCCAGATCATGCGCAACGAGATGGAGCAGGCGGTCACCGCCGCCGGCCCCAGCCAGCCCAAGGTCTACACCCTGCAGGTGACGGTCGCCCGCCAGAGCCGCGAACTGGGCATCCTGAAGGACGCCACCGCCACCCGCGCCAACGTGGAGATGCGGGCCAGCTTCGCGCTGCTGAAGGATGGCAAGCCGGTGCTGCGCGACACCATGACCAGCATCGCCAGCTACAACATCCTCGATAACCAGTACTCCACCATCATTTCCAAGGAAGACGCGGAGTCGCGCGCCGCCCGCGACCTGGCGCAGCGGATCATCACCCGCGTGTCGGTGCATCTGGCCGGCCAGGCGCAGGCGGGCGGATGAAGCTGCAGGGCGGGCGTATCGAGGCCTTCGTCGCCCGGCCCGACCCGAAGATCCGCGCGGTGCTGGTCTACGGCCCCGATGCCGGTCTGGTGCGCGAGCGGGCGGAACGGCTGGTGCGTACCGTCGTCGACGATCCGCAGGACCCCTTCCGCGTCGCCGACCTCACCCCGGACGACCTCAAGGCCGACCCCGCCCGCCTGACCGACGAGGCCGCCGCCCTGTCGCTGACCGGCGGCCGCCGGGTGGTGCGGCTGCGCGATGCCGCCGACACGGTGGCGCCGCGACTCAAGAGCTTTCTTGAGGACGGCAAGGGCGAGGCGCTCATCATCCTGCAGGCCGGCGACCTGCCCAAGACCTCCGCCCTGCGCAAGCTGTGCGAAGGCGCCGACGATGCCGCCGCGCTGCCGTGCTATGCCGACGAAGGGGCGGGGCTGGAAACCCTGGTGCGCGACGTGCTGCGCGCCGCCGGCCTCAGCGCCTCGTCCGATGCCATGGGGTTCCTGCTGTCGCACCTTGGCAGCGACCGCCAGCTGATCCGCTCCGAACTGGACAAGCTGGTGCTCTACAAGGGCGGCCAGGGCGAGGTGACGCTGGCCGATGCCGCCGCCTGCATCGGCGATACGGCGGCGCTCGGCCTGGATGACCTGTGCTATGCCGTCGCCGACGGCGACAACGCCACCGCCCAGCGCATCCTCGACCGCCTCTACCGCGAGGGCACCAATCCGGTCGGCGTGCTGCGCACCCTGCAGCGGCATTTCCAGCGGCTGCATCTGGCGGTGGGCGCGGTGGAGGCCGGCAAGAGCCCCGATCAGGCGGTCAGCGGCCTGCGCCCGCCGGTGTTCTTCAAGGTCGCCGACCGCTTCAAGGGGCAGATGCGGCGGTGGACGGTGCCGCTCATCGGTCAGGCGCTGGACCTGCTGCTGGAAGCGGAGATCGACTGCAAGTCCACCGGCCTGCCGGCGGAGGAGATGTGCGCCCGCGCGCTGATGCAGGTGGCCCGCGCCGCCGGCGCCCGGCGGTGACGGCGCTGCCGCACCGCTGGCACCGCCAGTACCCTTGACACGCAACCGCAGGCGGCGATGCTGAGGGCGCCTGCGGCAGAACAAGGACCGGTACCCGTGATCGACGCCTTCGTCAAAGCCTTCGCCCAGTTGCCCGACCCGCGCATGCGGTCGGTGGTGCTGCTCGGTCTGGTCGCCGCGCTGGTGGTCTACATCCTGCTGGCGGTGGGGCTGTGGTGGGGGCTCACCTCCACCGCCCTGGTGACCCTGCCGTGGGTGGATGCGCTGGTGGACGTGCTGGGCGGCGTCGCCGTGTTCGTGCTGACGCTGCTGTTCTTCCCGGCCCTGGCGACGCTGGTCATCGGCTTCTTTCTGGAGCAGGTGGCCGACGCGGTGGAGGATCGCCACTACCCCGGCATGCCCACCAACCGCGAACAGCCGCTGAGCGAGGTGCTGGGCACCACCATCAAGTTCGCCGCTGTCATGGTCGGCCTCAATCTGGTGGCGCTGCCGCTCTATCTGTTCCTGATGCTGCTGCCGCCGGCCTCGGCGGTGCTGTTCTACGGCCTCAACGGCTACCTGCTGTCGCGGGAATATTTCGAGGTGGTGGCCCTGCGGCGAGTCGACCCGCCGACGGCGCGGGCGCTGCGCAAGCAGTACATGGGGCGGCTGTGGCTGGCCGGCGCCATCATCACCTTCCTGTCGACGGTGCCGTTCGTGAACATCGTCGCGCCGGTGGTGGGCACCGCCGCCATGACCCATGTCGTCACCCGCCTGCTGCAGCGCAACGGGCTGGTGGCGCCGGCCGCCGCCGCCGAAGGAGCCCGCTGATGCGCCGCCATCCTGCCCTGCTGCTGGCGGCCGGGGCCGCCGCCCTGGTTGCCGCCTGCACCCCCGAACGGCCGGTGCGGGTGCTGCAGGCCGACGGCACCGAAGTGGTGATCAGCGGCACGCCGCACACGCCCCGCCCGCCGCGCCCGGAGCCGGCGGCCACCGCGGCGGATGCCCGCAAGGCCGCGTCGGTGGCCGATGCCCTGCCCGAGCCGGCCGCCGAGGCGCTCGCCCTGGCGGCGGTGCCGGCGCCGCGGGTGGGGACGGGGGCCCCGCCGGCCCCCAC
>NZ_BAAAEP010000039.1:12951-46223 GCF_039523075.1 Caenispirillum bisanense | reverse complement strand
GGCGGGGGGGGGGGGGGGGGGGGGCGCCGGCGCCGGTGCCTCGCTCCCGCCGCCGCGCATCGCCGGACCCTCCGGCAGCGGGAGCGAGGCACCGGCGCCGGCGCCCCGCATCGCCCGGCCGCCGGCCGCTGACGAGGCGCCGCGTCCGCGCATCGCCACCGACCCCAAGACGCAATGATCCGTCGGGGCGGTTGAGCCGCGGGCGCCGCCGTGGCACAAGGGAAGCCTCAGCCACAGCGCCACGGGGGAAACGCGGCCATGGACGAAACCCGCCTGACCGGCAAGCTGCCCAACCTGGACGTGGAAATCGTCAGTCGCCGGGGCGACGGCGCGGCGGGCGAGACGGTGACCATCACCTTCACCGCCACCCCCGACCTCGCCACCGCCGCCGCCGGGCTGCTGACCAATCCGGCGGCGCTGCTGGCCGGGCTGCCCGGCGCCCACCCCGTCACCTGGTGGATGGGCATGGCCCAGGCGGCGTGGCAGCCGTGGATCAACCTGATGCAGGCCAACCCCTTCCTGCAGCCGCTACCGCGCCGCCGGCGCTGACGGCTGCCGCAGGGCGCGGGCCAGCTGTTCCGGCAGGATCGGCTTGGCGAGGATGGCGCGCGGCGCCAGCGCCCGCATGCGCGCCACCGTCTGCGGCTCGGTGGAGCCGGTGATGAAGATCACCTCCGTCCCCAGGGTGGTGCGGATGGTTTCCGCCGCCGTGATGCCGTCGGCGCCGCTGCCGAGGCGCACGTCCATCAGCGCGACATCGGGGCGGGCGGCGTCGCACAGGGCGACGGCCTCGGCCGGCGTCGCCGCCGTGCCGACCACCTCGCAGCCCAGCTGCTGGGCAACTTCTTCCAGGTAAGCGAGGATCAGGAAATCGTCGTCGACGATGACGACGCGGGGCATGGCCTTGGGCGTGGCCGTCACGATGGGGTCTCCGGTTGGGGCAGGGTGATGGTCAGGCGGGTGCCGCCGTCGCGGTCGACCAGCAGCGTGCCCTTCAGCTGCTTCACCAGCGACTGCACGATGCGGTGGCCGAGCGACCGGCCGGTCGGCACCGGCACCGCCGCCGCGTCCTCCTGGCAGCCGCAGCCGCAGCCGTCGTCGCCGAGGCGCAGGCACAGCATGCCGTCCTGGCGGCCGAGGGACACCGATATGGTCCCGCGGCGACCGTCCGGGAAGGCATGCTTGAAGGCGTTGGACAGCACCTCGTTGACGATCAGGCCGATGGGGATGGCCAGGTCGAGCGGCAGCGGCAGCGGCTCCGCCCCCACCGCCAGGGAGATGCCGCGATCCTCCGCCCCGAACGACAGGGCGAGGCGGTCACAGAGGTCGCGCAGGAAGGTGTCGGCGCGCAGGGTGGTGAGATCGCCGCCGCCCAGCAGCTGCTGGTGAACGAAGCCGAGGGCGTTGATGCGCCGCCGCGCCGCCTCCAGGGCCTGCCGCGAGTCCTCGTCCACCCGGCTGCTTTGCAGGGCCAGCAGGGCCTCGACCATCTGCAGGTTGTTCTTCACCCGGTGGTGGACCTCGTGCAGCAGCAGGCTCTTTTCCGCCACCGCCGCCTCCAGCGCCGAGTTGGTGGTGCGCAGGGCGGCGGTGCGGGCCTCGACGCGGCGTTCCAGATCCTCGTTGCTGTGGCGCAGGGCGGCGGCCATGGCCTCCTGCCGGCGCAGGCCGCGCAGGCCGATCACCGTCAGCAGCGACAGGCCGGCGACCAGCACCGCCACCACCGATGATCCGGTCAGCAGGCGGTGCTGCCAGGCATCGAACACCTGGTCCTGCCGCCGGCTGGCCGCCACCACCAGACCGTAGGAGCCGACCGTCTGCCGCGCCACCGCCATGGGGGCGCCATCGTCCGGGTCGGGCAGGATGGAGAACACCGCCTGCTCGAGGCCGACTTCGCCCTCGGCCAGATGGGGTGCCTTGTGGCGCGGCAGTTCATGCGGCTGGCGAAGAAGGATGGTGCCGTCGCCGCGCAGGATGGTGATGGCCGATCCGGGGGCCAGCGGCAGCGACTCGAAGAAGCGGTCGAAATAGTCGATGTTGACGGCGGCGACGACCACGCCGGCGAAGCTGCCGTCGGCGTTGTTCAGGCGGCGGCTGATGCCGATGATGTCGCGCCCGTCGATTCGGCTGACGATGCGGTCCCCGACGTAGGGGGCATCGCTGCGCCGCTTGGCGTGGGCCACGAAATAGTCGCGGTCGCCGAGGAATATCCTCGGTGCCTCGGCATCGGTGGAATGGGCGACCGCCTGACCGTCGGCGCCGATGACGAACAGGGCGCCCGCCTGCGGCAGGGTGCCGGCGGCCGCGTTCAGCCGCTGCCATGCGCCGGGCTCGAAGGCCCAGGCGGCAAAGCCGCGCGACTCGATATCGCTCTGGATCTTGCGCAGCACCAGGTCGCTGCCCTGGACGGTGCGGAAGGTGTTGCCGGTCACCAGCCGGGCGATCAGGCGCAGCTGCTGGTCGGTGGCCTCCAGCACCTGGGCGCGATCGCGCATCAGGAAGGCGCCCCAGGCCGCCACGGTGACGACGACGAACACCGTGGTCAGCAGCACCAGCAGGCACCGCGGCCCGACCCGCGGGAAGGTCACGTGTGCCGGATGTCGCGGCTGGGCCGTGACGGCGTCGTCCCTCAGCGCGTCATCCTTTGGCATCGGCGCAGAACCCACTGTACGAAAGATAGTCAAGAAATACCAAACTACCTCTTTTGGGGATATATCACTTTCCGGCGAGAGGCCGTTTCGGCGGAGGTTTCACGGCATCCCGACCTTTCGTCGGGGCGCCTGCGGCCTTAAATTGCGGCTGGCCGCGGTCGCGGCGCCGGCAACTAGGGACAGGGCATGAAGACGCGCATCATCGGCATCCTGGCCGTGCTCGGGCTGGCCGCACTGGCTTATGCCTGGACCGCCGGGCTGCCCCCGTTCGAGCCTGCCGAGCCGGCTTCGTCGCAGGCGGGGCAGGGCAGGGGCAACGGCGGCGGCCAGCAGCAGGGCAAGACCGTGGCGGTGGCGCCGGTGGAGCGCACCCAGCTGACCGACCGGGTGTCGGCGGTCGGCACCCTGCGGGCGCGCGAGAGCGTGGTGGTGACCGCCGAGGCGGCCGGCATGGTGCGCGACGTCCTGTTCGACCACGGCGCCACGGTGGAACGCGGCGCCGTGCTGCTGCGCCTGGACGATGCCGAGGCCCGCGCCCAGCTGGCCGCCGCCCGCGCCACCCTCACCAATGCCCAGCGCGCCTACGACCGGGCGAGCCAGCTGCGGCGCAACGGCACCATCGCGCAACCGGTCTACGACGAGGCGGCGGCGGCGCTGGAAAGCGCCCGCTCGGCGGTGGCGGTGGCGGAGCTGACGCTGGAGAAGCGCACCATCCGCGCCCCCTTCGCCGGCCGCCTCGGCTTCCGCGAGGTCAGCGTCGGCGCCTACCTGACGCCGGGGGCGGAAATCACCACCCTTGATGACGTCGCCGTGGTCTACGCCGATTTCGGCGTGCCGGAAGCCAGCCTGCCGGCCCTGGCCCCCGGCCAGACGGTGGACCTGATTTCCGCCGCCCATCCCGGCGTGCGCTTTGCCGGGCGGGTGCTGACGGTCGGCTCCCGCGTCGATGCCGCCAGCCGGCAGGTGCGGGTGCGGGCCGAGGTTCCCAACGCCGACGGCCGCCTGCGGCCGGGGCAGATGGTGTCCGCCGACGTGGCGGTGGCGGAACGGCTGGCGGTGACGGTGCCGTCGGCGGCGGTGGTGGCGGTGGGCTACCAGCATTTCGCCTTCGTCATCGGCGACGACGGCCGGGCGGAGCGGCGCATCGTGCGCCTCGGCACCCGCACCTCCGACCGGGTGGAAATCACCGACGGCCTGCGCGAAGGCGAGCGGCTGGTGGTGGAAGGCGCCGCCAAGCTGGACGGCGGCGACCGTGTGCGCGAAGTGCCGGCGCTGGCCGTCGGCACCGCCGCCGCGCCTGAATCCTGAACGCGGAGGAACGGCCGTGGTCATCTCCACCCTGTCGGTACGGCGGCCGATCTTCGCCAGCGTCGTCAACCTGCTGATCCTGGTGTTCGGGCTGTTCGCGCTCGGCCAGCTGTCGGTGCGCGAGGCGCCGGACATCAACCCGCCCATCGTCACCGTCACCACCGTCTACACCGGCGCCGCCGCCGAGGTGATCGAGAACCGCGTCACCAAGATCATCGAGGACACCCTGAGCGGCATCGCCGGGGTGGAGACCATCACCTCGCAATCGTCGGAAGGGCGCTCGCGGGTGGTGGTGGAATTCTCCCTCGACCGCGACATCGACGCCGCCGCCAACGACGTGCGCGACCGCGTCAACCGCGCCCTGCGCGACCTGCCGGACGACATCGACGCCCCCACCATCGCCAAGGCCGACGACAACGCCGACGAGGTGATGTGGCTGACCCTGCGCAGCGAGCACCTGGACCCGCTCGCCCTCACCGATCTGGCGCAGCGGCTGGTGGTCGACCGGCTGACGGCGGTGGACGGGGTGGCGCAGATCAACATCGGCGGCGAGCAGCGCTATGCCCTGCGCATCTGGCTCGACCGTCAGGCCATGGCCGCCCGCCAGGTGACGGTGGCCGAGATCGAGAACGCCTTGCGGCGGGAGAACCTGGAACTCCCCGGCGGCCGCATCGAAGGGCCGGAACAGACCCTGGCGGTGCGCACGGTGCGCGGCTACAACACGCCGGAGGACTTCGCCCTGCTGCCGGTGCGCACCACCGAAGGCGGCAGCATCGTCCGGCTGGGCGACCTGGCCGACATCGAGATCGCGCCGGAAAACCCCTACCGCTACTTCCGCGCCAACGGCCAGCAGGCGGTCGGCCTCGGCATCATCGCCCAGGCCGATGCCAACGTGCTGGAGGTGGCGGCCGGCGTGCGGGTGGCCATGCAGGCGATCCTGGACGACCTGCCGCGCGACATGGCGGTGGCGGTCAGCTACGACAGTTCGGTGTTCGTGCAGGCGGCCCTGGACGGGGTGCTGGAAACGCTGGTCATCGCCATCGTGCTGGTGACGGCGGTGATCTATCTGTTCCTCGGCTCCGGCCGCATGACCTTCATTGCCGCCACCGCCATCCCGGTGTCGCTGATCGGCGCGCTGCTGGCCATGTGGATCATGGGCTTTTCCATCAACGTGCTGACCCTGCTGGCCTTCGTGCTGGCGGCCGGGCTGGTGGTGGACGACGCCATCGTGGTGGTGGAAAGCATCTGGCGGCGGTTCGAGCACGGCGAGCGGGCCGAGGCGGCGGCCATCGGCGGGGCGAAGGTGGTGGGCATGGCGGTGGTCGCCACCTCGCTGGTGCTGGTGGCGGTGTTCGCGCCGCTGGCGCTGCAGCAGGGCGACGTCGGCCGCCTGTTCGCCGAGTTCGCCCTGACCATGGCGGCGACCGTCATGGTCTCCACCCTGGTGGCGCTGACCCTGGTGCCGGCGCTGGCAGGCAAGGTGCTGGGGTCGGACCACACCCCCAACGCCCTTATCCGCGCCATCGACCGTCTGCTCGACAAGCTGGAGAACGGCTATCGCCGGCTGCTGGGCCTGTTCCTGGCGTCGCGGCTGCCGGTGATCGTGGTGCTGCTGGCGGCCATGGCGGCGAGCGTCTTCCTCTACCGCTCGCTGCCGCACGAACTGGCCCCGCGCGAGGATCGCGGCGGCTTCTTCGTGGTGGTGAACGCGCCGGAGGGGGCGTCCTACGACTACGCCATTTCCTACGTGCGGGCGCTGGAAGCGGCCATGCGGCCGCTGGTGGAGGGCGGCGAGATCAGTCAGGCGCTGACCGCCATCTTCGGCGGCGCCGAACAGCGCATCCGCGGCATCGTCACCCTGGCGCCGTGGCAGGAGCGCGAGCGCGGCATCGACGCCATCGTCGACGACATCCGCGACAGCCTGCGCGAGATGCCGGGGGTGACCAGCTTCGTGCGCGCCCGCAGCGGCATCGTCTCGGGCGGCGGCGGCAACCGGCTGCAGGTGGTGCTGGGCGGCGCCACCTATGAAGAGCTGGCGACATGGCGCGATCACCTGATGGCGCGCATGGAGGACAACCCCGGCCTCACCAACCCCGACGCCGACTACGACGAGCGGCGGCCGCAGATCGAGGTTACTATAGACCGCCCGCGCGCCGCCGAACTGGGCGTCTCGGCGGAGGAGATCGGCCGCACCCTGCAGACGGCGCTGGGCTCGCGCACCGTCGGCACCTTCATCGACCGCGGCGAGGAGTACAACGTCATCCTCCAGGCGCAGGCGTCGGACCGCCGCAGCCCGGCCGACATCGGCGGCCTTTACGTGCGCTCGGCGCGGGCGGGGGAACTGGTGCCGCTGACCGGCCTGGTGACGTTGCAGGAGGTGGCGGCGTCGTCCTCCTACAACCGCTACGACCGCATGCGGGCCATCACCGTCAGCGCCACCCTGGAGCCGGGCTATACCCTCGGCGAGGCGGTGGCGTGGGTGCGGCAGGTGGCGGCGACCGACCTGCCGACCGACATCCGCGTGTCGTTCACCGGCCAGGCCAAGGAACTGGTGGAGGCGGAGGAAGCCGGCATCATCACCTTCGTGCTGGCGCTGGCGGTGGTGTTCCTGGTGCTGGCGGCCCAGTTCGAGAGCCTGCGCCTGCCCGGCCTGATCATGATGACCGTGCCGCTGGCCATGACCGGCGCCCTGTTCGGCCTGTGGGTGACCGGCCAGAGCGTCAACATCTACAGCCAGATCGGCATCGTCATGCTTGTGGGGCTGGCGGCCAAGAACGGCATCCTGCTGGTGGAATACGCCACCCAGCTCGCCGAGGCCGGCGCCCGCCGGGCCGAGGCGGGGGGGGGGGGGGGGGGGGGGGGGGCGGTGGAGGCGGCGGTCGCCCGCCTGCGGCCGGTGCTGATGACCGCCATCTCCCCCCCCGCCGGCGCCGTGCCGCTGATGATCGGCAGCGGCGCCGGGTTCGAGACCCGGTACGTGCTTGGCGTCGTCATCCTGTCGGGCATCTGCTTTGCGACGGTGCTGACGCTGTTCGTGGTGCCGAGCCTGTACCGCTGGGCCGCCCGCGACATCGGCGCCGAACCCGACGCCGCCGGCCGGCGGGCGGCGCCGGCGGAATAGGCGCCCCGGCCTACTGGCGGACGTAGGTGATCTTGTAGCCCTGGCGCTCGAACTGCACCTGCAGCAGGTGGCCGCCGGCGCTGTACCACAGGTCGCGGGTGACGCCGCCGGTCATGCGCCAGTGGGTCGCCTCCTGCCCGCCGAGGGTGGCGGGGCCGAGGTTCTGCACCGTCACGTCCCACGGCTGGGCGTCGATGACCGACAGCACGCGGGTGGTCTCCAGCACCTTGGGCGTCCACAGGGTCAGCGGCATCACGTCGCCGCGTTCCTCGCGCCGGGTGGTGTCCGCCTGCACCCGCCAGACGTCGCCTTCGCGGGCGAGCGCGATGGTGTGCGGCGTGCCGTCGTCGTCGGTGGTGGCGGTCATGGTCTGCAGCACGCCGTCGCGCCAGACCTCCGTCCGCTGGTGGCGGTAGCGGAACTTGAGGAACAGCACCTGCACGTCGGTGCGGGCGGTGACGTCCACCGTCAGCTGGCCGTCCGGCCCCTGGTTGAAGGTATAGACTTCCTCGCCGATGGGGTCGCTGTCCTTGTAGATGGCGAAGCGGGCGGTCTCGGCGGCTTCGGCGGCGGCGCGCGGCGGCAACAGCGCGGCGGCGGCCAGCAGCACCGCCGCCACGGCGGCGGTGGCGGAGAAGGGCAGGCGCAGGGCCATGGTCGGTCCTCCTTCTTGCTGGCGGCTCAGCCGAACACGCTGGTCAGCTTGGCGGCGATCCCCTTGGACCCGTCCACCTTCAGCCGGCCCATGGCGAAGGCGACCATGGGGTCCATCTTGCCGTCGATGAGCTTTTCCAGGTTGGCCTTGCTGATCTTGATGGTGCAGTCGGCGGGGCCGTCGGCGAAGGTCATGACCGCCGGCGTCTGGGTGGCGTCCAGGTGGACGATGCCGTCCTTGTCGCAGACGATCTTCACCCGCGCGTTGACATGGCCGAGGCGCGGCAGCAGCGGCGTCAGGCGGTGTTCGATGCTTTCGAGGCTCATGTGGTCGTTCTCCCTGTGCGGAGGCCTCTTCTCGTCACGGCCTCCCGCTGACCACAGCTTAGCGAAGAATGACGTATACGTAAACAAGGTGCCGAATACGGGAAATGCCCCCGGCCGCGCGGCCGGCCGGGTGAGCGGCGGCGGGAAAAAGGTATAGCGGTGAACCTGAAGGGGCAGGGCGTGCGTACCTGTCGGGTGCCTTTTCCTCCCAAAGTCCGCCCAGCCCGGAGACCGCCATGCTTCATCTCCCTCTGCGCCTGTTGTCCTGCGCCTCCTGCGGTTCGCCCCGGCCGGCCGGCGATGATGCCGACGGCGGCGTGCTGCACCTGTGGTCGCCGAACGGGCATGTGTCCCGCAAGCTGATGACGGCGGCCCGCGAGGCCGGGGTGGCGACGGACGGGCTCGGCGGCGGCCGCGGCAACCGGGCGGACGTGACGGTGCCGCCGGGCGGGCTGGCGGCGCTGGCCGCGACCCTGGCGGCGCCGCTGTCGGCGGTGGAGCGGGAGGCGGTGCGGGCGCTGTTCCTGGCGGCGGGGGCGGAGCCGACCCTCGATTCCATGGCGCAGGTGGCGCCGCTCGGCCGGCTGGCGGCGCGGGCGGAGGTGGGCTGGCTCGACCGCCTGCTGGCGGAGGAGCGGCTGATCAGCCACTTCCAGCCCATCGTCACCCCCGACGGCCGCCCCTTCGCGGTGGAAGCGCTGGTACGGGCGACGGACGACGACGGCAGCCTGATCGGCGGCGGCCGCATCATGTCGGCGGCGCGGGCCGGCGACATGCTGTTCGCGGTGGATCTGGCGGCACGGGCGACGGCGGTGCGGACGGCGGCGGCGCACGGCTATGCCGGGCGGCTGTTCATCAACTTCAGTCCGGCGGCGATCTACGACCCCGACCACTGCCTGCGCTCCACCGTCGCCCTCATCAAGGCGAGCGGCCTGCCGCCCGAGAACGTGGTGTTCGAGGTGGGCGAGGCCGACAGCCTGGAAAGCATCGAGCACCTGAAGAACATCCTGCGCGTCTACCGCAGCGCCGGCTTCAAGGTGGCGCTGGACGACCTGGGGGCCGGCTATGCCTCGCTCAACCTGCTGCACGAGGTGCGGCCGGACTTCGTGAAGGTGGACATGGGGCTTGTGCGCGACGTCGATACCGATGCGTACAAGGCGGCGGTGCTCGGCAACCTGCTGCGCATGGTGCGCGACCTGGGCATCCCGACCGTGTGCGAAGGGGTGGAGACGGCCGGCGAGGCGCGATGGCTGGCCGAGGCCGGGGCCGATCTGCTGCAGGGCTACCTCTACGGCCGGCCCCGGGCGGAGCCGCCGGCGGCGGCGGCCTGACCCGCAACGCAGGCGGCGGGCACCCCGTTGATGGGGCACCCGCCACCGCGCAGCTGGGAGGACCCGCCATGCCCGATCTCGAGGGCGCCGATCCCGTCACCGAACCCCGCGAAACCGTCGGCCGCATGATCCACGTGGCCGGCCGCGACGGCACCTTCAAGGCCTATCTCGCGCCCGCCGCCACCATGCAGCCGGCTCCCTGCGTGCTGGTCTGCCAGGAGATCTTCGGCATCAACAAGGAGATGTGGCGCATCTGCGAGAACCTGGCGCAGATGGGCTATGCCGCCATCTGCCCCGACCTGTTCTGGCGGCTGGAGCCGGGCATCGAACTGGACCCCACCAACGAGCAGGAATTCAAGCGCGCCCTCGACCTCATGGGCCGGTTCGACATCGACACCGGCCTGGCCGACATCCAGGACACCATCACCCACGCCCGCGGCCTGCCGGAAACCACCGGCAAGGTGGGGGTGCTCGGCTATTGCCTGGGCGGGCTGCTGGCCTATCTGGCGGCCTGCCGCACCGATGCCGACTGCGCCGTGTCGTACTACGGCGTCAATATCGACCGGTATGCCGAGGAAGCGCGCGGCATCACCGTGCCGCTGCTGATGCACATGGCCGAGGAAGACGAGTTCGTCGACAAGGCGCAGCAGGGTCGCATCCGCGATGCCCTCGCCAAGCATCCGAAGGTGGACCTGCACAGCTATGCCGGCGTCGGCCATGCCTTCGCCCGCCAGACCGACACCGGCCACTACAACGCCCAGGCGGCCCGCGCCGCCAACCAGCGGACGGAGCTGTTCCTGACCGACACGCTCGGTCCCGGCGCCCTCAAGGCGACGCCCTGAGGCTGGCTCCACGGCAGCGGCGGCGACGACGCAAAACGGTCATCGCCGCCCTCTTGGCCGACCCTGCCGCCAGGGTATAGGCTGTGATCACGATCCCCGCGATGCCGGGCCGCCGCCGGTGCCGGCGGCGCCCGCGACATCCCTACCGGAGGCGCCATGCTCCGTCGTTTCCCGACCGCCCGCGAGGCCCTTGACGCCGCGCCGCCCGACGCCCCGCTCTACTGCCTGCGCCCGCACGAGCTGGAGGCGGCCGCGGCGGCGGCGGTGGAGGCCTTTCCCGGCGACGTCATGTATGCCGTGAAGTGCAACGACAACCCCTACATCCTGCAGGCGCTGGCGGCGGGCGGCATCACCCGCTGGGACGTCGCCTCCATCGTGGAGGTGCGCACCGCCCGCGACCTGTTCCCCGACTCCACCCTCTACTTCATGCACCCGGTGAAGCACCCCTCGGCCATCGCCGAGGCCTACTTCGACCACGGCGTGCGAGTCTTCGCCCTCGACCACATGGAGGAACTGGACAAGATCCTGGCGGCGACCGACCACGCCGGCGACCTGACCCTGATGGTGCGGGTGGCCATGTCGTCCAGCGCGGCGCTGGTGGACCTGTCGGGCAAGTTCGGCCAGTCGCCCCGCCACGCCGCCCCCATCCTGCGCGCCTGCCGCAAGCGGGCGGCGCGGGTCGGCCTGACCTTCCACGTCGGCAGCCAGTGCATCTCGCCCTCGGCCTATGTGCGGGCGCTGGAGGCGGTGTCGCGCACCGTCGATCTGGCCAAGACGCCCATTGATGCGGTGGACGTGGGCGGCGGCTTCCCCGCCCGCTACCGCGGCGACGAGCCCACCTTCGCCGAGTTCGCCGCCGAGATCGGCGCCGCCTTCGACCGCCTGCCCAACCTGCGCGGCGCCCATCTGCTGTGCGAGCCGGGGCGCGCCCTGGTGGCGGCCGGCATGTCGGTGCTGACGCGGGTGGAACTGCGGCGCGGCGACCGGCTCTACCTCAACGACGGCGTCTACGGCGGCCTGTCGGAACTGAAGCTGCTCGGCCCGGTGTTCCCCATGCGCGTTCACCGCCCGGACGGCGACGGGCCGGTGGGGGAGGAACGGGTGTTCAAGTTCTACGGCCCCACCTGCGACAGCATCGACACCATGCCGGGGCCGTTCTGGCTGCCGTCGGACGTGCGCACCGGCGACTGGATCGAGGTCGGCATGATGGGCGCCTATTCCAACGCCCTGCGCACCCGCTTCAACGGCTTCTACGGCGACCGCTTCGTCGACGTGGAGGACCAGGGGCCGGTGGCCATCGTCGACCACAGCCCGGCCGAGGCCGCCGCCGCCGGCGCCTGAGGTCGGGCGGGCGGAAACCGCCGCCTGTCGCCTTCCGTTGCTGTGGCACACCCCCCACGGCAACAGGGAGCGCGACCATGGCCCAGCCCCCGCGCGGCGACATCGAAGGCGGACAGGAGCGGGATCTCATCGACCAGGGCCGCCTGGGCGACAAGATCGCCCAGCACGACCCGGCGGCAGCGCCGCTGCACACCGACAACGAGGCCGCCGGCGACCGCGTCTCGCGCTCTGCCGCCATGGCGATGGCGGAGGGGCAGGCGGCCACCGCCGGCTCCGCCCAGCAGGGGCAGGACCACTACGGCAGTCGCGACCAGCCCCAGCGCCGCACGCCGGGGCGCGGCGGGCTGATGTGGGCGATCATCCTGATCGTGCTGGCGGTGACGGGCCTGGTTCTCGGCTTCGGGTTCTGAGGGAAAAAAAGACGCGGCCGGGATGCGGCCGCGTCGAGGTTATCGTCTGCGTCAGGGGACGGAGAAGGGGGGAGCGGACCCCCTCCACGGTCGGCAGGGACACTCCGCAAGTGGGGCCGGCGGTTGGGGTTTCAAGGCGGTCAGGGCGCGAATGTGACCCGCACGGCCTGGGGCGAGAGGTCGCTCCCGGGTTCGTGAATGACGATCTCCACCCGCCGGCCAAGCCGGGCCACCGCCGCCAGCATCTTTGCCTCGCTGATGCCGCGGAAACGGCCGCCGAGCAGGTTGCACAGCTTGGGCTGCGGAATCCCGCTGATCGCTGCCGCCTGCCGCTGCGACAGGCCGCGGCGGTCGATCTGATCGGCGATGGCGCGGGCCAGTTCGGCCTTGCGCCACATTTCGTCGGCGGCGGGGCTGTCCAGGTCGGCATAGACGTTGCCGCAGCCTGCCTCGATGATGTCGTCGTCGTTCATCGGTTTCCTTGCGGGTTCAGCAGGCTCTGCCGCGTCGCCAGTCGGCCTCTGCCGCCTGCAGGCGGCGGTTGATGATCTCCATGTCCCGCTGCGGCGTCGCAATGCCGCGTAACGACTTCTTTTGAAAGCAGTGCAGGACATAAACGGTTTCGGCAAAGCGGACGGTGTAGACGGCGCGGTAAGTGCCTCCCTCGGCATCCTCCACCACTTCCAGCACGCCGGCGCCGCCATAGCCGCTCAGCGGTTTCGCCTGCGGGTGCTTGCCGCCGCACTGGGCGAGGTGCAGCGCATAGCCGAACACATCCTGCACCTCCGCCGGCAAGGTCATGAGGTCCTTTCGGGCAGACCCCACCCACTTCAAGCCTTTCACACGGCTCCCCCTCCGTGATGACGGGCGATGATAGCAATATGGGTATCGTTCGGCAAGCTGGCCGGTTTGACGGACGGTGCAGGTAGGATATGCTCGCCACCCTGCCGTCCCTCCACCCCGGCCTGAGGAGTTCCGTCGTCATGGACCTTGCCTTCACCGAATACGGCGATGCCGCCAAGCCGCCGGTGGTGATCGTGCATGGGCTCTATGGGTCGGGGAAGAACTGGGCCACCATCGCCAAGGGGCTGGCGGAGACGGCGCATGTCTTCACCCTCGACCTGCGCAACCACGGCGACAGCCCGTGGGACGACAGCATGGATTACCGCGACATGGCCGCCGACGTGCGCGCCTTCATGGCCGCCCACGGCGTGCTGGGCGAGGCGCTGGTGGTCGGTCATTCCATGGGCGGCAAGACGGCCATGACGCTCGCCCTGACGGAGCCGGCGGCGGTGCGGCGGCTGGTGTCGGTGGACATGCCGCCGGCCAGGCTGTCGGCACAGACGGTCGGCTATGCCCGCATCATGCTCGACATCGACCTCGCCGGCTGCGCCCGTCGGGCCGACGTCGACCGGGCGCTGGCCGAACGGGTGCCGGAGCAGATGGTCCGCCTGTTCCTGCTGCAGAGCCTGGAAAGCACCGGCGGCAGCGGTTTCCGCTGGAAGCTGAACCTGCAGGCCATCCTCGACCAGTGGCCGCAGATCGCCGATTTCCCGGTCACCGATCGCACTTATGACGGGCCGGTGCTGTTCCTGTCCGGCGCCACGTCCGACTACGTGCGGCCGGAGCATGAGGCCGAGATCCGCCGCCTGTTCCCCGCCGCCCGCCTGCAGACGGTGCCCGATGCCGGCCATTGGGTGCATGCCGAGCAGCCGCAGGCGGTGATCGCCGCCCTGGCCGCCGAAGTGGCGGCGCTGTAGGTCCGCCGTTGCGCCGCCTTGCCGCCGTCGGCGCAAGAGGCTAAATCCCTGTCAGGAACCCCGTCCCTTCGCGCCGACTGGAAGGAAGCGATCCGTGTCCGAACTGCTGGAGAAGGCCGTCACGGCCGAACTTCTCGACGCCATCCGCGCCGTCGTCGGCGACAAGGGCATCATCGTCGATGAGACCGACATGGCCCCCTTCCTGGCGGAAGAGCGCGGCCTTTACGTCGGCAAGGCGCTGGCGGTGGTCAAGCCGGGCAGCACCGAGGAAGTGGCCGAGGTGGTGCGCCTGTGTGCCGATGCCGGCGTGCCCATCGTGCCCCAGGGCGGCAACACCGGCCTGGTCGGCGGCAACGTGCCGTTCGAGCACGGCCGCGAGATCGTGCTCAACACCTCCCGCCTCAACCGCATCCGGGCGGTCGATCCGGTCAACTTCACCATGACGGTGGAGGCCGGGGTGGTGCTGGAAACCATCCAGCACGCGGCGGCGGAAGCCGGCTGCCTGTTCCCGCTGGCGCTGGGGGCGCAGGGGTCGTGCCAGATCGGCGGCAACATTTCCTCCAACGCCGGCGGCGTCAACGTGCTGAAGTACGGCAACACGCGCGAGCTGGTGCTGGGCCTGGAAGTGGTGCTGCCCGACGGCACCATCTGGAACGGCATGAAGGCGCTGGGCAAGGACAACACCGGCTACGCCCTCAAGCACCTGTTCATCGGCGGCGAGGGGACGCTCGGCATCATCACGGCGGCGGTGCTGAAGCTCTACCCCAAGCCGGTGGAGCAGCAGACGGCGCTGTGCGCGCTTGATGACATCCACGCCGTCACCAAGGTGCTGAGCCGCGCCCGCGCCCTGTCGGGCGACGCCGTCACCGCCTTCGAACTGATCGGCCGCTTCGGCATGGAGATCGCGGCGAAGCACCTGGACGGCGTCAGCGACCCGTTCGAGGCGCCGCACCCGTGGTACGTGCTGGTGGAGTTCTCCAGCTCCCGCCCCAACTCCGACCTGCGCGGGGCGTTCGAGACCTTCCTTGAGGCCGCCTTCGAGGAGGGGCTGATCGCCGATGCGGTGGTGGCCGAAAGCCTCGACCAGGGCAAGATGTTCTGGCGCCTGCGCGAAGGTCTGCCGGAAGCCCAGAAGCACGAGGGCGCGTCCATCAAGCACGACGTCGCGGTGCCCATCAGCCGGGTGCCGGAATTCCTCGACCGCGCCACGGCGGCGGTGGAGGCGGCGCTGCCGGGCATCCGCCCGTGCCCCTTCGGCCATGTGGGCGACGGCAACATCCACTACAACCTCACCCAGCCCGAGGGCATGGACAAGGCCGAGTACCTGGCCCTGTGGGAGAGCATGAACCGCATCGTCCACGACATCATCGTGGAGATGGAGGGCTCCATTTCCGCCGAGCACGGCGTCGGCCGCCTGAAGGTGGAAGAGATCGTCCACTACAAGGACCCGATCGAGATCGACCTCATGCGCCGCCTCAAGAAGGCGCTCGACCCCAAGGGGCTGATGAACCCCGGCAAGGTGGTGCAGGTCTGAACCGCCGTCCCCGTCCCCGCCGTCCCCGCCGCCGCCGGTCCGCCGGAGAGGCCGGTCGCCGGCGGGTGTAGGGTGATACGCCTCCGGGCTGGGGGGGCGGCAGCGGCCACAGCCGCAGCCGCCCCTTGCGCGTTGATGGAGGTATGATAACACCCGACCAGACGCCCGAACCGCCATCCCTGCTGCCGCCCGTGCGGCCGGTGCCCCGCCCCTACCGGCGGCGGGTGAGCGCGTGGCGCACCTCGGTGATCGGGCTGTTCGTCATCGCCTGCTTCGCCACCCTCTACTTCGCCTCCACCCTGTTCATTCCCATGGCGCTGGCGATCCTGCTCAGCCTGCTGTTCACGCCCATGGTGCGACGGCTGGCGCGTGTCGGCATTCCCCGTCCGGTGGGGGCGGCGCTGGCGGTGGTGCTGCTGATCGCCCTGGTCGGCGGCGCCTTCACCGCCCTTGCCGGCCCGGCGAGCGGCTGGCTGGAGCGGGCGCCCATCAACATGGCCATCCTGCGCCTGCGCCTGCAGGAACTGCAGACACCGCTCGGCGACGTGCGCGAGGCGGTGCGGCAGATGACCGAGGCGGCCTCCGGCGGCGAACAGGAAAACCAGCCGCCGACCGTCATCGTGCGCACCGAAGGCATGGTCGACTCGCTCATGTCCGGCACCGGCATCGTGGTGACTGAGGTGGCGCTGACCCTGGTGCTGCTCTACTTCCTGCTGGCCGGCGGCAACCTGTTCCTGCGCAAGACCCTGCGGGTGGCGCGCGGGCGCGGCGACCGCAAGCGGGCGGTGGAGATCTTCCGCCGGGCGGAGACGGACATCTCCACCTACCTCGTCATCATCACCCTCATCAACGCCATGCTCGGGCTGCTGACCGGGCTTGCCATGTGGGGTTACGGCCTGCCCAACCCGGTGCTGTGGGGGACGCTGGCCGGGGTGCTCAACTTCGTGCCGTTCCTGGGGGCGCTGGTGACGGCGGTGGTGATCGCGCTGGTGTCGTTCATCACCTTCGACCAGATCAGCTTCGCCATCCTGCCGCCGCTGACCTTCTACGCCCTGACGCTGATGGAGGGGCAGTTCGTCACCCCGGCGGTGCTGGGCAAGCGGCTGACCCTCAACCCGGTGGCGGTGTTCCTGGCGCTGATGGTGTGGGGGTGGATGTGGGGCATCGCCGGCATGCTGCTGGCCGTGCCCATGCTGGCGACCTTCAAGATTTTCTGCGACAACATCCCCCGCCTTGCCACCATCGGCGCCCTGCTCGACCGGCGGTGAGGCGGCGGCGGCCGTCGGCGGCCGTGTCCGTCCGTCCGCCCGTCGAGCCCTGCCATGACTGCCCTCGTCCTTGCCGTCTTCGTCGTCACCTACCTGGGCATGGCCGCCGGCCGCTGGCCGGGGCTGGCGGTGGACCGCACCGGCATCGCCCTGCTGGGCGCCCTGGTGCTGGTGGTGGCCGGCGCCATGCCGGCGGCGGAGGTGGCGGCCGCCATCGACTGGCCGACGCTGGTGATCCTGTTCGGGCTGATGATCCTGTCGGCGCAGGCGGCGCAGGCCGGCCTCTATGACTGGTGCGCCCGCCGCATCGCCGTCACCGCCGCCGAGCCCGCGCGGCTGCTGGCGCTGCTGATCGTGGTGGCGGGCGGCCTGTCCATGGTGCTGGCCAACGACGTGGTGGTCTTCGCCATGACGCCCATGCTGTGCGCCGGGCTGATCGGCCGCGGCCTCGACCCGCGGCCGTTCCTCATCGGGCTGGCCGGGGCGGCCAATGCCGGATCGGCGGCGACGCTGATCGGCAATCCGCAGAACATCCTCATCGGGCAGGTGGGCGGCCTCGACTTCTGGGCCTTCGTCGCCGCCTGCGGCGTGCCGGCGCTGATCGGCATGGTGTGCGTCCAGCTGGTGGTGGTGCGCGTCTGGCGCGGCCGCTGGCACCTGCCGGCGCCGGGGGCGGTGCCGGAGGCGCCGGCGGTGGACCGGCCGGCGCTGGTCAAGGCGCTGGCCGCCGCGGCGCTGCTGCTGGTGCTGTTCGCCACCGACCTGCCGCATACCACCGGCGTGCTGCTGGTGGCCGGCGTGCTGCTGGTCAGCCGCCGCATGGGCACCCGGACCATGCTGGGGATGGTGGACTGGCACCTGCTGGTGCTGTTCGCCGGCCTGTTCGTCGTCACCCGCGCCCTGGCCCTGACCGGACTGCCGGCCGAGGCGGTGGCGGCGCTGGCGGAGATGGGCCTCGGGCCGGAGCGTCTGGCGGTGCTGGCGCCGCTGTCGCTGCTCGGCAGCAACACCATCGGCAACGTGCCGCTGGTGATGCTGCTGCTGGCGGTGTGGCCCGACCTGCCGCCCGGCACGCTCTACGGCCTGGCGGCGCTGTCGACGCTGGCCGGCAACCTGTTCATCGTCGGCAGCCTGGCCAACATCATCACCGTCGAGCGGGCGCGGGCGGTGGGCGTGCGCCTGGGCTTCGCGGAACACGCCCGCTGCGGCGTGCCGATGACGCTGCTGTCCATGGCCGGTGCCGCCGTGTGGCTCTGGGCAAGCGGCCACCTGACGCCCTAGACTTGCCGCCTCGCCGCCGAGGAGGGCCGTTGATGCGCCAGTACCGTTTCCTGACCTGCGACGTCTTTACCGACACCGCCTTCGGCGGCAATCCGCTGGCGGTGCTGCCCGATGCGGCGGGGCTGGACGACCGCCTGATGCAGGCCATCGCGGCGGAGTTCAACCTGTCGGAAACCATCTTCGTGCTGCCGCCGGCCGATCCCGCCCACACCGCCGCCGTTCGCATCTTCACCCCGGCGACCGAGCTGCCCTTTGCCGGCCACCCGACCGTCGGCTGTGCCCTGGTGCTGGCGGCGCTGGCCGGGGAGGGCGGGGCGGAGGCCCTGGTGCTGGAGGAAAAGGCCGGTGCGGTGCCGGTGGCCCTGGCGCGCGACGCGGCGACCGGGCGCCCGCTCGCCACCTTCACCGCCCCGCGCCTGCCGGTGCTGTCGACCGAGGGCCTGCCGCCGGCGCCGGTGCTGGCCGCCGTGCTGGGGCTGGAGGCGGGCGAGGTGCTGACCCGCCTGCCGCTGGCGCCGGCGGTGTGTTCGGCCGGCGTGCCGTTCTGCATCGTGCCGGTGGAGCCGCAGGCCATCGGCCGCATCCGCCTCAACCCGGCGCTGTGGGAGGCGCATCTGCAGGCGGGGCCGGCGCCGCACCTTTATGCCGTGGCGCTGGATGATCCGCAGCGGCCGCAGTCGGTGCGGGCGCGCATGTTCGCGCCGGCCATGGGCATCGCCGAAGACCCCGCCACCGGCGCCGGCGCCACCGCCCTGGCGGCGTGGCTCGACCGCCTGATGCCGGCCGTCGCCGACGATACGGTGACGCTGCCCGTGGTGCAGGGGGTGGAGATGGGGCGGCCGAGCACCATGCACCTCGCCTTCGACCGCCGCGCCGGCACCCTGGCGGCGGTGCGCCTGGGCGGCACGGCAGTGATGGTGAGCGAGGGCACCCTGGCGGTGCCGGACTGACTGCCGGAGCCGCCGCCATGACCTCTCCCGCCCTGCACCTGTCGGCCGATGCTGTCGCCCATCTGGTGGCGCCGGCGGACGAGCTGGATTATGTCCACCGCCGCACGGTGCGGCTGGCGCGGCCAGTCGACCCGGTGGAGGCGTGGCGCCTGCTGCTGTCGCGGCCCATGCCGGTGCTCGCCTGGGCCTTCCGGGTGCGCGATGCCGTCTCGGCCCGCTTCGGCGTCGCCCGCATCGGCGGCTTCGGCGGCACCGTGCCGGCGGCGCCGGCGGTGGGCGACCGCATCGACTTCTTCCTGGTGGAGCATGTGTCGGCGGACCGCCTGACCCTCTCCGCCCGCGACCGCCACCTGGACGTGGTGGTCTGCCTCACCACGCAGGGGAATGTCCTGACCGTCACCACCTCGGTCAAGACCCACAACGCCTTCGGCCGTCTGTACATGGTGCCGGTGGCGCCGGCCCATGGGGTGATCGTCGCCGTCATGCTGCGCCGGCTGCGGCGGCAGCTGGCCGCCTGACCGCAAAGAAGACGGCGGCCTTCGTGGGAAGGCCGCCGCAAGGTACCGGGATTGCCCGCCCGGTGCGGGCGAGAGGAGGCCGGCCGCAGGTATGCGCGGCCGGCCGTCCAGGATGCCGTGGCTCAGCGCCAGCCGGTCTGGTCGAAGACCTTGGTGGCGGCGGCGTTGTACTCACCCAGGTTGTCCATGGGCAGCTCGTCCATCTTGAACTCGCCCCAGGCCTTCAGGGTCTCGCCCCACGGCACGCCGGCCACCACCGGGTATTCGCCGTTCACTTCGGCGTACATGGCCTGGGCCTTCTCGCCGGCCAGCCACTCCAGCAGCTTCACCGCATCGGCCTTGTTGGGGGCGTTCTTGACCACGCCGGCGCCGGAGACGTTGACGTGGGTGCCGGTGGTCTGCTGGTTGGGGAAGAACACCGACACGGCCTGGGCGGCCTTGGCCTCGGCCTCGTCCTTGGAGGCGAGCATGCCGACGACGTAGTAGGTGTTGGAGATGGCCAGGTCGCACTCGCCGGCGGCCACGGCCTTGATCTGGTCGCGGTCACCGCCCTGCGGGGCGCGGGCCAGGTTGTTGACCATGCCGTCGGCCCATTCCTTGGCCTTTTCCTCGCCGTGGTGGGCGATCATGGCGGCCATCATGGACAGGTTGTAGATGTTGCCCGAGGAGCGGATGCAGATGCGGCCCTTCCACTTGTCGGAGGCCAGGTCTTCATAGGTGGACAGCTCTTCCGGCTTCACCCGGTCCTTGGCGTAGAACACCACGCGGGCGCGCTGGGACAGGCCGAACCACTCGTTGTCCTTGTCCTGCAGGTGGGCCGGCACGGCGGCTTCCAGCACCTGGGAGTCGATGGCCTGCAGGATGCCTTCCTGCTTGGCGCGGTAGAGGCGGCCGGCGTCGACGGTCATCAGCACGTCGGCGGGGCTGTTGGCGCCTTCCGACTTGATGCGCTCCACCAGCTGGTCGGCATCGGCGGTCAGCACGTTGACCTTGATCCCCGTTTCCTTGGTGAACTCATCCAGCATCGGGCGGATCAGCTCTTCCTTGCGGGCGGAATAGAGGTTCACCTCGGCCGCGTCGGCGTCGGCCGCGAACAGGGCGGCGGGGGCGGCGAGGGCAACGGCGGCGACCGCAAGGCGGCTGAAGCTGCGAAGAGTCCGGGTCATGTCAGGGCTGCTCCGAGTATGGACGTAGCGACGATGGCGCATGGTGCGCAATCGAGGTGGTGCGAGTGCGAATGCGTCGCAATCCGACAGCTACCAGACCGGAAGTGGCTTGTAAAGCCCGGAGTTTCCTTGGGGGCGATGGGGCCACCTGTGCAACCGTTCGGGTACCTCCGGGCGTCTCCTAAGGACAGGCCGGACCCGGGGCAACGGGACGTCGCCGAACAGCACGATGCAAAAGACCGCGTAAAACCGCCGTAGTAGCGGTTGGTTCCATGTCAGGTCACGGAAAAGACAGCGTGCAGGCCTCGTGGTGATGGTGCAGACTGAAACGGAACGAACTGGCCGCACCGCCTTGTTTCCGTCAACAGCGAAAGGTGGAAAGCGGCTGTCGATCCGGGAAACGGAAGAACAGGAAAGTTGGAGGTTCATGAACATGCAGGCAGATCCGCTGTATGTCCCCCGTGACGGGTGCTGCAAGTTCTCGGTCGCCATCTACAACAAGTCGGTGCGCGAGACCGTAAAGCAGAATCGCAGCCACCACGTCTATGACGACAGGTGGGCCGAGGAAAAGCACATGGAAGTTGTGGCTGACGACGCCGACGACGCCCGCCAGAAGGTTCTCGACCACTATCCCGAGAGCGAAGGCTTCGTCGTCACCGGCGTCGAGCGCCTGTCCTATTCGGTGTGACGCCCGCCGTCGCCGCCCCATCAACCCATCCCCAGCCGGAGGGGCCGCCGAGTCGCACGGGCGACGGCGGCCCCTCTGCCGTTGCGGCGGGGGCGGCGTCCGGGCGGTGACGTCGCGTCATCGGCGCTGCGGCGGCGGCCCCCGCCGGCGGTCCTTGGCCGGGCGCCGCCGGCTGTGCTGTAGTTGCCGGCACCCCACCCAACCGCTCCACCGAAGAAGCGAGAGAAGCGTCCATGGCCATTCCCGCCGCGTTGCGAGAAAACCTCCGCCTGCCCGTCATCGCCGCCCCCATGTTCCTGGTGTCCGGCCCGCAGCTGGTGATCGAGACCTGCAAGGCCGGCATCATCGGCACCTTCCCGGCCCTCAACCAGCGCAGCACCGAAGGGTTCGAGGAGTGGGTCGACGAGATCGAGGCCGCCCGCCGCGATCACGGCGGCTGCGCCGCCTATGGCGTCAACCTGATCGTCCACAAGACCAACCCGCGCCTGGAGGCTGACCTGGCGGTGGTGGCGCGGCGGCGGGTGCCGCTGGTGATCACCTCCCTCGGCGCCGTTCCCGATCTGGTGAAGGAGGTCCACGGCTACGGCGGACAGGTGTTCCACGACGTCATTTCCGTGCGCCACGCCCGCAAGGCGGCGGAAGCCGGCGTCGACGGCCTGATCCTGGTGTGCGCCGGGGCCGGCGGCCATGCCGGCACCGCCAGCCCGTTCGCCCTGATCGACGAGGTGCGGCGGTTCTTCGACGGCACCATCATCCTGGCCGGCGCCATGGGCAGCGGCCGGCAGGTGGCGGCGGCGCGCATGCTGGGGGCCGATTTCGCCTACATGGGCACCCGCTTCATCGCCACGCGCGAGAGCCTGGCGCCGCAGCCCTACAAGGAAATGCTGACCGGCAGCACGCTCGCCGACATCGTCTATACCGACAGCGTGTCGGGCGTGAACGCCAACTTCCTGCGCGCCAGCCTGGTCACCGCCGGGCTCGACCCCGAGAACCTGCCGCCCAAGGCGCACATGGACATGGCCGCCGAGGCGCGGGCGTGGCGCGACATCTGGTCGGCCGGCCACGGCGTCGGCGGCATCGCCGACACCCCGACGGTGGCCGAACTGGCCGCCCGCCTGCGCGACGAGTACGACAGCGCCTGGCGCAGCGCCTCCGCCGAGTTCTGAGGCCCACCGGCGCCAGCGCAAAAAGGAAGGCGGCACCGCGGGGTGCCGCCTTCGAGGTCAGGTTGGTAAACGGATCGGTCGGATGGGTCCGCTTGAGGGGTTGGGAGACGGGAACAAGCGGACCCGCTGGAACGGTCTCGATCAATGATCGTGACGGATCCGACCTTATTGAGATTCACTCGCATTTGCAAGCGTGAAAATTCGCACCTTCAAGGAGGGGGAGGCTGCTCCGGCGTCGACGTCTGCGTCGCCCCGTGCAGCACGGCGGTTTCCGGGTCGGGCTCCACCGCCTCGGTGTCGAGGCGGAAGTCGTCGAGGATGGTGTAGAGCGCCGGCACCAGGAACAGCGACAGCACGGTCGCCGAGGCCAGCCCGAAGGCGAGCGATGTCGCCAGCGGGATCAGCACCTGCGCCTGCAAGCTGCGCTCCAGCAGCAGCGGCAGCAGGCCGGCGACGGTGGTGAGCGAGGTCAGCAGGATGGCACGGAAACGGGCGCGGGCGGCCTGCCGCGCCGCCTCGGCGGTGGGCATGCCGGCGGCGCGGTGTTCCTTGATGAACATGACGATCAGGATGGTGTCGTTGACCACCACCCCGGCCAGCGCTGCCATGCCGACCATGGACGGCATGGACATCTCCAGCCCCTGGATCAGGTGCCCCAGCACCGCCCCCACCAGCGCCAGCGGAATGGCGGTCATCACCACCACCGGCTCCAGATAGCTGCGGAACTGCAGCGCCAGCAGCATGTAGATGCCGATGAGGCCGATGACGAAGTTGCGCAGCACCGACCGCCCGGTGGTGGCGCCTTCCTTGGCCTGACCCTCGAAGTCCACCACCACGCCGGGGTGGCGGGCCAGCAGGTCGGGCAGGAAGCGGGCGCGGGTGTCGGCCACGATCTCGTTGGCATTGGCGACGGCGCTGTCGATCTCGCCCTGCACGGTGACGGTGCGGCGGCCGTCGATGCGGTGGATGCGGGCGAAGCCGCGGTCGAGCGTGATGTCGGCCACCGCCCCCAGCGGCACCTGGGTGCCATCCGGCAGCATCACCGCGAACAGGTCGAGGGCGGCGAGGCTGGCGCGGTCCTGCGGCGACAGCAGCACCTGGATGTCCCAGGTCTCGCCGGCCTGCTGCACCTCGGTCACGGTGGTGCCCTGGAAGGCGCCGCGCAGCTGCGCCGCGATGGTGCGGCCGGTGACGCCGAGCGGCACCGCGCCATCCTTCAGGGTCAGGCGCAGTTCCGGCTTGCCCGGCCGCAGGTCGTCGGACAGGTCGAGCACGCCGGCATAGCCGGCCAGCCAGTGGCGCAGCTCCAGCGCCGCCGCCTTCAACTGGTCGAGGTCGTCGCCCTTCATGCGGATGTCGATGGCGCGGCCGCCGGGGCCCAGCTGGCGCTCGGCGAACTTCAGGCTGATGACGTCGGCGAGGGTGCCGGTCTGCGCCCGCCAGCGGCTGATGACCTCCGCCATGGGGGCATCGCGCACCGGCGACGACAGCAGGTCCAGGGTCACCGTCGCCACGTGCGGGCCGCTTTCGTAGGCGTCGGCGTTGGTGTTGTACTGCACCGTCACCTGCCGCACCAGCGCCGCCCCCTCCGGCTGGCGCGGCGCGAGGTCGGCGGCCACCTGACCGGCGGCGGCGATCACCTGCTCCACCACCTGTTCGGTGCGAGCGAGCGGCGTGCCCTGGGGCAGCAGGATGCGGGCCTGCACGATGTCGCCTTCAAGCTCGGGAAACGCGCGGACCTTGACGGTGCCGCCGGCCAGCAGCGCCACGGTGCCGACCAGCAGCGCCAGCATGATGCCGACGGTCAGGTAGCGCCACGCCACGGCGCGATCCACCAGGGCGCCGAAGCGGTTGGTGCGCACGTCCTCGAACCACGTCTCGAACCAGCGGCGGAACCGCGACGGCCGCTTGGCCGCCATGTGGCCGAGGGAGTGGGCCAGATGGTGCGGCAGGATCAGGAAGGCCTCGATCAGGCTGACCGCCAGGGTCATGATCAGCACCATGGGCATGACCTTCATCACCTGGCCGATGCGCCCTTCCATGAAGGCCAGCGCCCCGAACACGCAGACGGTGGTCAGGAACGACGACACCACCCCCGGCAGCACCTGCCGCGTGCCGTCGACGGCGGCGGCGAAGGGCTTCTTGCCGCGGGCGAGGTGGGCGGCGACGTTCTCGGCGATGACGATGGCGTCGTCCATCAGCAGGCCGGTGGCGATCAGCAGACCGACCATGGTGATCATGTCGATGGACAGGCCGAACAGGGTCATCATGGCGAAGGTGCCGAAGAAGCTGACCGGCAGCCCCATGCTGACCCAGAAGCTGTAGCGGAAGCTGAAGAACAGCCACAGCGTCAGGAACACCAGCGTCAGCCCCATCATGCCGTTGTTCAGCAGCATGGTCAGGCGGTCCTTGACGATGGAACTGGCGTCCAGCGTCACCGTCAGGTCCACCCCCGGCGGCACGCGGGCGCGTTCCGCCTCCAGGAAGGCGTTGAGGGCGGCCATCACCTCCAGGCTGTCCTGGTCGCGGGTCTTGGAGATGTCGAGCAGCGCCGCCCGCCGGCCCTGGAACACCACCTGGTCTTCCGCCGCCTTGAAGGTGTCGGTGATGGCGGCGATGTCGCCCAGCCGCACCTGACCGCCGCCGGCACTGCCCACCACCACCAGCTCCGCCAGGGTTTGCGGGGTGATGCGTTCGTCGTCGAAGCGCACCAGCACGTCGGCATCGCGGGTTTCCACCACGCCGCCCGGCAGGGTGAGGCTCTGGCGGCCAACCACCTCGGCGACGTCGGTGATGGACAGGCCGTGGCGGCGCAGGGCCTCGGCCGAGACCTCCACCCGGTACTGGCGGTCGGAGAAGCCGCGCACCGCCACCTGGGTGATGTGGGCCACCTGCAGCAGGCGGTTCTTCACGTCCTCGGCGTAGGATTTCAGGTGCGACGGCGGCATCGGCCCGGTGATGGCGACCGAGGCCACGAAGTCGATGCGCCCCAGCTGCTTGATGACCGGCCGCTCCACGTCGGCGGGGAAGCCGTCGATGCCGTCGATGGCGCTGCGCACGTCGTCGGTGAAGCGGTCGAGGCCGGTGCCTTCGCGCATCTTGGCCACCGCCACGGCGACGCCCTCACGCGCTTCGCAGCGGGTTTCCTCCAGCCCCTCCACCCCTTCCACCGCGTCCTCGATGCGCTGGCAGATGGCGTCCTCCACATCGGCGGCGGAGGCGCCGGGGTAGACGGCGCGCACCTGCACCTCGTCGGGGGCGATGTCGGGGAAGGTTTCGCGCTTCAGGGACGGCAGGCTGAACAGGCCGATGACGAAGAAGGCCGCCATCAGCAGGTTGGCGGCCACCGGATGGGCGGCGAACCAGCGGATCATGGCGCCCCTCCGGTGGCGGCGGCGGCCAGGGCGGCGGCGGCGTCGGGGTCATCCTGCGGCAGCAGCTTCAGGCCGCTGACGGCCGGCACCACGTCGGTGACCACCAGCCGCTCGCCGGCGGTGAGGCCGCTGTCGAGCACGGCGATGTCGCCCTGCTGCCAGGCGACGGTCACCGGCCGCACCTCCAGCCGGTCGTCGGCGCCGGCCACATGCACCGCCGGGCCGGGGCGCAGGGCGTGGCGCGGCACCACCACCCGACCGGCCACCGGCCGCCCGGACAGCGCCACCTCCACGAACATGCCGCGGGTGAGCGGCGGCCGCACCCCCGGCTGGGCACTGCGGTAGGGATCGGCCACCCGCACGATGACGCCGACGGTGCGGGTCTTCGGGTCCACTTCCTCGGCGATGCGCGACACTTCCGCCGGCCACTCCACCACCCGGTCGCCGGCCCGCAGGCGCACCACCGGGCGCAGGCCCATGACCTCCGGCAGGCGGGCGGCGACGGGCGACAGGGCATCGCCCACCGGCGCCTCGGCCGGGGCGGTCAGCGGCAGCAGCGGCGACAGGTCCACCCGCGCCGCCACCTCGGCCGCGGCGATGCCGTCGCCGGCCGCCAGCGGGCCGCCGCGCTGGGCGAACTGGCCCTCGCGCACCGCCACGCTGGTGATGCGCAGGTCGAAGGGCGCCCGCACCACCGTGCGGTCGACGTCCAGGCGGGCGGCATCGCGCTGCGCCTCCAGCGCCCGCCGCTGGGCCGGCAGCAGGGACAGGGTGGTCTTCAGCCCCTGCACCTGCTGCTCGCCGCTCAGCAGGGCGCGTTCCGCCTGCTCGACGGCGGCGGTGGCGGCGGCGCCGGAGGTGCGCAGGTCGCGCTTGCGGGCAAGGTCGCGGCGCAGCACCTCCAGCGCCCGCTCCTCGATGGCGAGGCTGGCGCGGGTGCTGGCCTCGCGGGCATCCATCTCGGCCAGCTGCGCCTCCAGGCGGACCAGGGCGAGGTCGTAGTCGGCGGCGTCGAAGCGGATCAGCTCGGTGCCGGCGGGCAGCAGGCGGCCGCGGTCGAGGTCGGGATGAACCCAGGCGACCCGCGCCGACACCTCCGCCACCGCCTGCCACACCCGTGCCGGCTCGACGCTGCCGAAGCCGGTGGCGCGGGGGATGACGTCCAGCGCCGGCGCCGCGATCACCCGTACCGCCCGCACCATCTCGCTCTCGCCGCTGCGGGCCGGGGGCTGGCGCGACTGGACGGCGATCACCAGCACCGCCAGGGCGATCAGCACCGGCGGCAGCACCAGCAGCTTGCGGCCGTGGCGGCTAAGGAAGCTACGCATGCGGATCAGTCTCCCCCCTCGGGCGGCGGCACCGGCAGGCCGAGCGAGCCGCAGGCCCCGGCGATGGCGACGGCCACCGTGCCGTCCAGCGCCGCCCCGTCCAGAATCTCCCGCCCCAGCCGCCGCTCGACCACGGCGCGGGCGGCAATCAGCGGCATGATGGCGCCCAGCACCAGATGACCGCGCAGGATCGCCTGCTCATGCCCCGCCGGCACGTCGAGGGCGGCGCCGGCAATGGCGGCGAAGGCGCGGTTCATGGGCGCGAAGAAGTCGCGGTCGAGGATGTCGAAGGCTTCCGACGGCATCAGCAGCTCGCGCAGCAGGAAGCCGGCACGGCCGTCCTCCCGCGCCGTCACCAGCCCGCGCATCAGCCGCCCGACCACCGTCGCCAGCAGCCGGCCGAGGCGGGCGCGATCGCCATCGGCCGCCGCCACCTCCGCCGCCACGCCGCTGGCCAGCGGCGCCAGGGCGGCGGCGCTGCGCTCCGCCACCGCTTCGGCCACCGCCAGATAAAGGCCGCGCTTGCTGCCGAAGTGATAGGCGATGGCGGCGACGTTGGCGTGCCCCGCCTCGGCGATGCGGCGGGCGGAGACGCCGTCGAAGCCGTCGCGGGCGAACAGCGGCTGCGCCGCCTCGATCAGCCGGGGGCGGGTTTCCTCGCCACGGTCGGCGGCGGCATCGGGAAGGGAGGGGGGAGCGGCCATGGTGGCACCGTCATCAATTGCTCAAACGATTGATTAAAACATCCGCTTGAATGGCGCAAGGCAAAGATCGGCGCCGGCGGAGGCTCCGCCGGGCCGGCCTCAGTGGGAGGTCACGAAAGGGAGGGGGCTCAGCGCCCCTGCGGCAGCCGCACGAAGTTGCCCAGCCAGAACTGCGACAGCTGCTTCATGATGTCGATCAGGTCGTCGATGGTGATGGGCTTGACCATGTAGGCGTTGGCGTGGCGGCGGTAGCTTTCGGTGACGTCGCGCTCCGCCTCCGACGTGGTCAGGATGACCACCGGGATGTCGCAGAATTCGGGCGCCGTCTTGATCTCCAGCAGGGTCTGGCGGCCATCCTTCCGCGGCATGTTGAGGTCGAGCAGGATGAGGTCGGGCCGCGGCCGTCCGCTGGTCAGGTAATCCATGCACTCCTGCCCGTCGCGCACCCATTCCAGGGTGACGGCCGGATGGGCTTCCTTCAGCGCCTCGCGGGTGAGTTCGGCGTCGTCGGGGTTGTCGTCTGCCAGCAGGAACAGCGGGGCACGGGTCATCAGGCGGCAACTCCTGCGGCCGGGGTGGCCGCGTCGGCAGATTGAACAGTGTCGGGCGGTATCGGTTCCGACGGTTCGACGGCGCTCAATGTAAATCGAACGTCGCACCCTACACCGGTGGACGCAGAAATCCACATCCTTCCGCCATGAAGCTCGGCGATGCGCCGCGCCATGGACAGGCCGATGCCGGTGCCGCCGCGGCCGCTGTCGGGATCGAGCTTCTTGAACAGGTGAAAGACGCTCTCGCGCATGGACTCGGGGATGCCGATGCCGTTGTCGCGCACCGACACTTCCCACACGTCGCGGCGGCGGTGGGCGGCGACGGCGACGCGCGACGGCCGGGCCGGATCGGCATAGGTGACGGCATTGTCGATCAGGTGGTCCACCAGTGCCGCCAGCTGCCGCGGATTGCCGGCCACCACCGGCAGCGACTGGGCATGCACGTGGGAGCCGGGGTGACGCCGGGCGGCATCGGCCACCAGCGCCCCCAGGTCGACCGGCGTCAGCATGCGGTCGCTGGCGTCCAGCACGGCATAGACCATCAGTTCCTTGAACATGGACCGCATGCGCTCGGCGGCGCTGGTGATGCGCTGCATGTAGTGGCGGCTCTGGTCGTCCAGGTCGGCCCCCAGCCGGCGGCCGAGCAACTGGGTGAAGCCGCCGATGGCGCGCAGCGGCTCCTGCAGGTCGTGGGCGGCGATGTAGGCGAAGCGGGCGGTTTCGGCGCGCGCCTTGGCCATGTCTTCCAGGGTCTGGCGCAGGTGCTGCTCGCGGCCCTCCAGTTCGTGCGCCATGGCATCCAGGTCGCGGGCGAGGGACGACAGGCCGCTGCCGTCGGCCCAGCGGTCCGCCTCGCCGCTATAGTCGCCCTCGGCGAAGCGGCGGGCGGTCTGCGACAGGTGATCCAGGCGGCGCAGCAGCAGGCGGTCGACCGCCAGCGACACCAGGACGAACAGCAGCACGGCGAGGCCGGCGAAGCCCAGCGCCCATACCTGGGCATGGCGGTTGATGGCGCCCAGCACCTCGTCGGCCGGCAGGCTGGCGGAGACGATGGCGCCGCCCGGCACCCCCGGCACCCGCACATGCACCACAAGGCGCGACGCATCCGTCTCCGCCGGCTGGTCGCGCCTCACCGCCGCCCGCCCGGCCTCCAGCGCCACCGCCGGCAGCACCGATCCGGGCGTGGCGGCGGGATCGCTGGCCGCCAGCACTAGGCCGTCGTGGTTGAAGACGACGATGCTTTCCCGTCGCGGCAGGCGGGCGGTGAGCAGCATGTCCTGCAGCCAGTCCAGCGACAGGCCGCCGTTGACCGTGCCGATGATGCGCCCGTCGCCATCCCGCAGCGGCTGCGACAGCACGATCACCGGCCTGCCGGTCAGCGGCCCGAGCTTGAAGCCCGACATACCGAGGCCGCCGGTCTCGAAGGCCTCGCCGATGTTGCGCTGGTTGCCGACGAACACCGGCGCCGCCAGCGGGCCGGAACTGCTGCAGACGATGTAGCCCCCGGCGTCCACCACCGAGAAGTTGGTGTAGCGCCGCTGCCCGGCGGCGATGCCGGCCAGCACGGCGGGGCAGTCGGGGTGGCCGGGGACCGCCAGCTGCGGCACCGCCGACAGCGACGCCAGCAGCTCGCCGGCGCGGTGGAGTTCGACCGCGATCTGGCGGCTGATGGCGGAGGCGGTGCGGTCGAGGCTGTCGCGCTCGCTGGCCAGCATGTGGCTGCGCTGCTCGTCCACGTGCAGCATCTCGAAGGCCGCCAGCGGTGCCAGCAGCGCAACGACGAGCGCCAGCAGCCAGCGGCGCTCTAGGCCGAAGCGGAAACGCCTGCCGTGGTGGACCATGCGGATCGTCCCGAGCCTGATGGGTACGCTCCGATGGTCTAATCCCCCTTCAGCCGGAAGGGAAGCCCCCCGTGTGGCAGGGGTGCTTCCCTACCCGGTCGTCACTCCTCTTCGGGCAGGGAGGCCCAGAGGTCGTATTCGTCGCTGAACTCGACGGTCGCCTGCACGATGTCGCCCGGCGCCACGCGGGTCTCGCCGTTGAGGAAGACGTTGCCGTCGATTTCCGGCGCATCGGCCCACGAGCGGCCGATGGCGCCTTCCTCGTCCACCTCGTCGATGATGACTTCGATGGTCTGGCCGACCTTGCGGGCCAGCTTGCGCTCGCTGATCTTCTGCTGCGCCTGCATGAAGCGGTCCCAGCGCTCCTGCTTCACCTCGTCGGGCACGGCGCCGGGCAGGGCGTTGGCGGTGGCGCCTTCGACCGGCTCGTACTTGAAGCAGCCGACGCGGTCCAGCTCCGCTTCCTCCAGCCAGTCGAGCAGGATCTTGAAGTCGTCCTCGGTCTCGCCGGGGAAGCCGACGATGAAGGTGGAGCGCAGCGCAATGTCGGGGCAGATGTCGCGCCAGCGGCGGATGCGCTCCAGAGTCTTTTCCTGATGCGCCGGGCGCTTCATGGCGCGCAGCACGTTGGGGCTGGCGTGCTGGAAGGGGATGTCGAGGTAGGGCAGGATCTTGCCCTCGGCCATCAGCGGGATCACCTCGTCCACCGACGGGTAGGGGTAGACGTAGTGCAGCCGCACCCAGGCGCCCAGGTCGCCCAGCTCGCGGCAGAGGTCGAGCATGCGGGCGTTGACCTGGCGGCCCTTGTAGGGGCTTTCGGCATAGCCGATGTCGACGCCGTAGGCCGAGGTGTCCTGCGAGATGATGAGCAGTTCCTGCACGCCCGCCTGCACCAGCCGCTCGGCTTCGTACAGCACCTTGGCGGCGGGGCGGCTGGTCAGGTCGCCGCGCAGCGACGGGATGATGCAGAAGCTGCAGCGGTGGTTGCAGCCCTCGGAAATCTTCACATAGGCATAGTGGCGCGGCGTCAGCTTGATGCCTTCCTTCGGCACCAGGTCGAGGAACGGGTCGTGCGCCGGCGGCACCGCCTCGTGCACCGCTTCCATCACCGCTTCGTACTGGTGCGGCCCGGTGACCGACAGCACGTTCGGGAACTGGTCGCGGATGGTCTGTTCCTCGCCGCCCATGCAGCCGGTGACGATGACCCGCCCGTTTTCCTTCATCGCCTCGCCGATGGCTTCCAGGCTTTCCGCCTTGGCGCTGTCGAGGAAGCCGCAGGTGTTGACGATCACCGCTTCGGCGCCGTCGTAGGTGGGGCTGAGTTCATAGCCCTCCGCCCGCAGGCGGGTGAGGATGCGCTCGGAATCCACAAGCGCCTTGGGACAGCCGAGGCTGACGATGCCGATCTTGGGAGCGGCCTTGGAAGCAGCCTTCGGGCCGGAGGCGGGGGCGGCGGTGTTGGTCATGGTCATATCCGGGGGAAGCGGGTGCGGGCGGCAGCGGGCGCACGGCCCGGCGGCTGCCGCCATCCTTCGGCGGGGACAATAGGGCATCCGGCGCGCGGCGCAAGACCCTGCCGCGCAACCTCGCGCCACAGCCGCAGGATGTCTGGCATCACAACCCATACGTTTAGGAGGGGAAATCCACCCTGGGATGAAGTATCAAAACTGGGCACGTAGCGCGCGTGTTCGTTCAACTTCATCGGAGCTGAGTTTCATGGATATCACCATCAAGGTGGTCAACGAGTCGTCCGACAACGCCTACATCATGTTCTTCCAGAAGCCGGAACTCGCGAACCCCAACCTGATCTACAGCGACATCTTCCCGGTGGCGTGGCGCGTGGTGCCGCTGAACCCCAACAGCACCTCCACCATCATCTACCCGATGCAGCTGCAGGTGACGGCGCAGGAGCATCAGCCGGTCTACAACGCCAACGATCGCCTGACCTACCAGGACACCAACCAGGGCCAGGCGTGGAAGTTCAGCACCAAGGGCGACTTCGCCAGCCTGATCCCCGACGGCAAGAGCGACGGCAGCGAGATCATCCTGCGCAACAACGCGCCGCAGCCCATCGACGCCGGCCTCGCCAAGGACGGCAAGGTGCTGCTGGTGCAGCGCAAGGTCGGCCTGGACGAGCAGGCGGTGTTCCAGCTGACGCCGAAGCTCTACGCGGTCTACACCCGCGACATCACCGAGGGCGACCTGATCCGCGCCGATACCGCCCCGCAGCTGACCCAGGTCATTGACCTGACCGACCTGCAGAGCGTCACCGTCGCCCTGGTCAACGGCCAGCCGGGCACCGGCCAGAAGAAGTGGGAGATGCGCGACCGCCGCAACATCTGATCGCGGTCCGCAGAGGGCGCGGGGGGCCTGCCGGTCGCGGCCGGCGGGTCTCCCGCCTCCCCCTCCTGCCTCCTGCTTCCTGCCTCCTGGCTCCTGCCTTCCTCCAGCCCGCTGCCGGGCGGTCAGCCGCCCCGTCGCCATTGCGAGAGCGCCATGATCCTGTGTCTGCTGACGACCTGCCGCGCCGCGGTGGCGCGGATGCAATCCCGCTTGCCCGGCCATCTGTTCGGCGCCGTGCGCCTGCCCGACGATCATCGCCCCGCCGTCGCCGTCGCCGCCGGCGGCTGGTGCGGCGACCGGGCGGCCGGGCCGGACGTGGACGAGCACCTGTTCATCCATGCCTGCTGCGACGGCCGCCGCCTGGGCGACCTGCTGTGGCGGCGCACCTGGAGCGCCGCCGCGCTCGCCGGCCTCATCCGCCGCATCGTGCCGCCGCGCTGGAAGGGGCATGTGTTCATCGCCGCCGCCGCCGCCGCGCCGGAGTTCATCGCCGCCCTGCGCCGGATGCTCGGCCGGCAGGCCTTCGGCGCCCGCGTCTGGGGCCTGGCCGCCAATCCGCATCACGACATTCCCCTGCCGGGAGACCGCCGATGGGTTCCCGCAGCATGATCGGCCCCACTGTCGCCGCCGCCCGATCCGCCGCCGCTGCCGCCGCGGCTGCCGCCGCCTGCGGGCCGGCGGCGGGTGGCGGTTCCCGATCCCCCGGCAGCGCCCCTGCCCCCCGCGCCGAGGTCGTCTCCTCCACCGGTGCCGGCGGGCGGGGGCGCTGCCGGGGGATCGGGAACCGCCACCCGCCGCCGGCCCGCCAGCGGCGG
>NZ_BAAAEP010000039.1:0-12941 GCF_039523075.1 Caenispirillum bisanense | reverse complement strand
CGCCCGTGTTCCCCGACCGGCGCCGGACGGGAGACTGCGGGGGAGCCGCCATTCCCCGGCCACGGCGCTCCCCCGCAGTCACGGCCCGCCGACCTGGCGGTGATGGGGCTGTTCAACCTGATGCCCTTCGGGGTGGTCAGCATCGCCCTCGACAGCACCATCCGCTGGGCCAATACCCAGGGCATGGACATGCTGAGCGACAGCGAAAGCCTGATGGCCCTGAACGGCCGTCTGTGCGGCCGCACCCGCGCCCATGCCGGGCTGCTGGCGGCGGCGCTGGAGACCATCCGCGGCGACCTGGCCGAAGGCCGCAAGCCGCCGGTGACGGTGCTCAGCCCCAGTCACCTGCTGCCGGAGGAGCACACCTCGGCGCTGCTGGTGCCGTTGCCGGGCGACTGGGGTGCCGATGCGCAGGTGGCGGTGCTGCTGTGTCCCAAGCTGAAGCGGCGGCTGAGCGGCATCGAGCCCTTCCTCATGCGCGCCTTCGGCCTCACCCGGCGGGAGGCGGAGCTGGCGCGGGTGCTGGCCGACGGCGGCACGGTGGAGGACTTCAGCCGCGACAGCCGCATCACCATCGGCACCGCCCGCTGGCACCTGCGCAACACCCTGTTCAAGCTGGGGTGCTCCCGCCAGGGGCATGCGGTGGCGCGGTTGCTGGCCAGTCCGCTCACCCTCATCGACCTGCAGACGGCGGAGCCGCCGCGCAAGCGGCAGGCGCGCGGGCGGCAGCGGTGATGCCGCCGCCGCCCGTGCCCGGCGGTGCCCGAGGCGGGGGCGCCGGAGTCGACGCCGGTCAGTCGACCGTCGGCGCCCGGTCGTCGTCGTAAGGCGCGTTGCCGGCGCCGCGATCACCGAGCGGTGCCGGCTCCGCCGGCGGCAGTTCGGCCTGCTCGGCGTCGTCGTCGTCGGTGCCGGGGAAGTCGTCGCCGCGGCTGGCGGCGGAGGTCTGGTCGTCGCCGATGCGGCCGTTGCCTTCGCTCAGCGCCTCGTGGTCGGAGCCGAGGCCGCCGGACAGGTCGCCCTGATCGACGATGGCATCGTCGGCATTGTCGACGATGTTGCCTTCCGGCATCAGCCGGGCGCCGGAGTCATCGGCAAGGGCAGGGGCGGCGGCCGACAGGCCGAGGGCCAGGGCGGCGGCCGCGGCGGTGAGCGGGACGGCGGAGAAGGGGCTGGTGGACATGGCGGGGCTCCGTGTCGGGAAGAGGGGGGATCGTGTCTCTCCCTCATCTACAGTCCGCGGTGGCCGCGGGTTCGCCGAAAGGGGCGTCATTGTCCCCCGGCTGCAACGGTCCTTGCCGAAGATGCAGCGGCGGCGCTGCCGGCCCGGTGCTACAGTCGGCGGCCCCGACCCCGCCGCAGCATCCATGGAGGACCGCCATGGCCGACACCCTCACCCCCGTCGCCGAGAACAAGTGCTTCGGCGGCTGGCACAAGCGCTTCCGCCATGCCTCGGCGGTGCTCGACTGCACCATGACCTTCGCCGTCTTCCTGCCGCCGCAGGCCGAGGGCGGGGCACGGGTGCCGGTGCTCTACTGGCTGTCGGGGCTCACCTGCACCGACGAGAACTTCATGCAGAAGGCCGGCGCCATGCGGCTGGCGGCGGAGCTTGGCATCGCCCTGGTGGCGCCCGACACCAGCCCGCGCGGCGACGGCGTGCCCGGCGACCCCGACGGCGCCTGGGATTTCGGCCACGGCGCCGGCTTCTACCTGAATGCCACCGAAGCCCCCTACGACCGCCACTACCGCATGCACGACTACGTCGTCCACGAGCTGCCGGCCCTGGTGGAAGAGGCGCTGCCGGTCAGCGACCGCCGCAGCGTCAGCGGCCATTCCATGGGCGGCCACGGGGCGCTGGTCTGCGCCCTGCGCAATCCCGGCCGCTATCGCTCCGTCTCCGCCTTCGCGCCCATCGTCAACCCGACGCAGGTGCCGTGGGGGGAGAAGGCCTTCAGCCGCTACCTCGGCCCCGACCGCGACCGCTGGCGCGAGTGGGATGCCTGCGCCCTGCTGGCCGAGGCGCCGGAGCGTCTGCCGCTGCTGGTGGATCAGGGCGGCGGCGACAGCTTCCTGAACACCCAGCTGCAGCCGGAGGCCCTGCGCGATGCCGCCGCCGCCGCCGGTCATCCGCTGGAGCTGCGGCAGCAGCCCGGCTACGACCACAGCTATTACTTCATTGCCACCTTCATCGACGATCACCTGCGCCACCACGCCGCCGCCCTGACCGGCTGAGGGAGGGCGCCGCCCGCCGGCCGGCGGCCCGCGATCACCGGTCGGCGGCGGTTTCTTCCAGCAGCCAGTCGCGGAAGGCCTCCAGCGGCGGGTAGGTGGCGCGGTCGGCCGGCCAGGCGAGGTAATAGCGCTCGGCGCTTTCGGTGATGAGGTCGAGCGCCGGCACCAGTTCCCCGCGCTTCAGTTCCTCCTCCACCAGAAAGGTCGGCAGCAGCGCCACGCCCAGGCCGGACATGGCCGCCTGCGCTGCCGTGGCGAAGTGGTCGAACAGCATCCCGTGGACCGGCGACGGCCGGGCGCCGTGGCTGGCGAACCAGCGTTCCCAGGCATCGGGCCGGGTGGTGAGGTTGAGCAGTGGCGCCCGCCGCAGGTCGTCCGGCGCCGCGAAGCGGTACTCGGCGGCCAGCGCCGGGCTGCAGGCCGGCACCACGAACTCCCGCCGCAGCAGCACCGTTTCCGCCCCCGGCCAGTCGGGGGCGCCGAAGTGAATGGCGGCGTCCACCGGCTCCAGCCGGAAGTCGAACTGGGTGATGCGGGTGACCAGGTTGATGGTGATGCCGCTGTGGGCAGCCAGGAAGCGCGGCAGCCGCGGCGCCAGCCAGCGGGTGCCGAAGGTGGGCAGGATGGCGAGGTTCAGCGTGCCGCCGCGCGGGTTGGCGCGCAGGTTCAGCGACGCCAGGCTGAGGCGGTGCAGCGCCTCGCGCACCTCGCGGGCATAGGTCTGGCCGGCCAGCGTCAGGCGGATGGTCTGCCGCTCGCGCACGAACAGCGGCACCTCCAGCTGTTCCTCCAGGGTCTTGATCTGGCGGCTGACGGCGCTCTGGGTCAGGTTCAGCTCGCGCGCCGCCTGGCTGATGCTGCCGGTGCGGGCGGTCGCGTCGAAGGCGGTCAGCAGCGACAGCGAGGGCAGGAAGCGGCGCGGCATCAGCATGGAACAGGCTCCGCAAGTCAACAGGGCCGGGCCGCAGCGGCACCGCCCGATACCCCCATTGGGGCCTGCGGGCGCCGAAAAATCAAGGGTTACCGGCTTTTCCTCCGCCACAGGAAGATGCCATGGATCATGAGTTTTTGTCATGACCTGAGGAAGGAACGTCGGTTGCGCGGGCGAGGGTGGTTTTTGCAGGATGGAGGCTGTCCGCGCCCTGCCGCACCCCATGCCCGAAAAGGGCCCGAAGAGGGATCGTCCGCATGTCCGCTGTCCCGCCCGCCTTCCGCCGTGCCGCCCGCCTGGACGGCATCGAGGTGTCGCTGATCGTGCAGATCTCCGAGAAGGCGCGCGAGGCCCGCCAGCGCGGCGAGCCGGTGATCGGCCTCGGCACCGGCGAGCCCGACTTCGACACGCCGCAGCACATCAAGGACGCCGCCGCCGCCGCCATGGCCGCCGGCGACACCCGCTATCCGCCCACCGCCGGCACCGCCGCCCTGCGCGCCGCCGTGGCGGAGAAGTTCCGGCGCGAGAACGGGCTCGACTACGCCGCCGACCAGATCATCGTCTCCACCGGTGCCAAGCAGGTGCTGTTCAACGCCTTCTTCGCCACCCTGGAGCCGGGCGACGAGGTGATCATCCCCGCCCCCTACTGGACCAGCTACCTCGACATCGTGCGGGTGTGCGGCGGCGTGCCGGTGATCGTCGACACCCGCGCCGAGGACGGCTTCCGCCTTGATCCTGAGGCGCTGCGGGCGGCCATCACCCCGCGCACCCGCTGGCTGCTGCTGAACGCCCCCGGCAATCCGTCCGGCGCCACCTACACCACCGCCGAGCTGCGCGCCGCCCTGGCGCCGCTGGCCGATCATCCGCAGGTGTGGGTGCTGAGCGACGACATCTATGAACACATCCGCTTCACCGACGGCCCCTTCGTCACCACCGCCGCCGCGGTGCCGGAGCTGCGCGACCGCACCCTGACGCTCAACGGCGTGTCCAAGGCCTATGCCATGACCGGCTGGCGCATCGGCTATGCCGCCGGGCCGAAGCCGCTGATCGGCGCCATGATCGCCGCCCAGGGGCAGTCCACCTCCGGCGCCTGCTCCATCGCCCAGGCGGCGTCGGTGGCGGCGCTGACCGGGCCGCAGGACTGCGTCGGCGAGATGGTGGCCGTCTACCGCCAGCGCCGCGACCTGGTGTGCGCCGCCCTGAACGCGGTGCCGGGCCTTTCCTGCCCGCCGCCGGGCGGGGCGTTCTACGTCTTCCCGTCCTGCGCCGGCCTGTTCGGGCGCCGCACGCCGGCCGGGGCCACGTTGACCTCCGCCATGGACGTCGCCACCTACCTGCTTGAGTCCGCCCATGTGGCGGTGGTGCCCGGCGAGGCCTTCGGCGCGCCCGAGCATTTCCGCATCTCCACCGCGTCGGCCACCGCCGACCTGCAGGAGGCGTGCCGCCGCATCGCCGCCGCCTGCGCCGCCCTGTCGTGATGTCTCCGTTCCCGAGGATCGTTCCCATGAAGAAGACCGGTGGCCGCCTGATCGTCGACGCCCTCGCCGCCCAGGGCGTCGACCGCGTGTTCTGCATTCCCGGCGAGAGCTACCTGGCGGTGCTCGATGCCCTGCATGACGCCGCCATCGAGACGGTGGTGTGCCGCCACGAGGGCGGCGCAGCCATGTCGGCCGAGGCCCACGGCAAGCTGACCGGCCGTCCCGGCGTGTGCATGGTCACCCGCGGCCCCGGCGCCACCAACGCCGCCGCCGGCGTTCATGTGGCGCAGCAGGACAGCACCCCGATGGTGCTGCTGATCGGCCAGATCGAGCGCGGCATGCGCGGCCGCGACGCCTTCCAGGAAGTGGACTACACCCAGGTCTTCGGCTCCATGGCCAAGTGGGTGGCGGAAATCGACAGCCCCGACCGGGTGCCGGAGATGATCTCGCGCGCCTTCCACGTCGCCTGCTCCGGCCGCCCCGGCCCGGTGGTGCTGGCGCTGCCCGAGGATATGCTGGTGGAAGAGGCCGAGGTGGCCGTCGCCGCCGCCGCCGTCATCGCCGAGCCCGCCGCCACCCCGGCGACCATGGCCGCCGTCGCCGACCGCCTGCGCGCCGCCAAGGCGCCGGTCATCATCGCCGGCGGCTCGCGCTGGACGCCGGAGGCGGTGGCCGATCTCGCCCGCTTCGCCGAGGCGTGGGATCTGCCGGTGGCGTGCTCCTTCCGCCGCCAGATGCTGGTCGATCACCTGCACCCGAACTATGCCGGCGACGTCGGCCTTGGCATCAACCCGGCGCTGCTGGCGCGGCTGAAGGCGGCCGACGTGGTGCTGCTGGTGGGCGGCCGCATGTCGGAAGTGCCGTCGCAGAGCTACGACCTGCTCGCCATCCCCTCGCCGCAGGCGGAGCTGATCCACGTCCATCCGGGGGCGGAGGAACTGGGCCGCGTCTATCGCCCGGCGGTCGCCGTCAACGCCAGCCCCGGCGCCTTCCTGGCCGCCGCCCTGGCGCTGGAAGCTCCGGCCGCTCCCGCCTGGGCCGGCAGCGCCGCCGCCGCCCACGACGATTACCTCGCCTGGAGCGGCGCCCGCCCGCAGGTGCCCGGCCCGGTGCAGATGGCGCCCATGGTCGAATGGCTGCAGGAGCGTCTCGGCCCCACCGCCATCGTCACCAACGGCGCCGGCAACTATGCCACCTGGGTGCATCGCTTCTGGCGCTTCCGCGGCTTCGGCAGCCAGCTGGCGCCCACCTCCGGCTCCATGGGCTACGGCCTGCCGGCGGCGGTGGCGGCCAAGCTTGCCCATCCGCAGCGGCCGGTGGTGTGCTTCGCCGGCGACGGCTGCTTCCAGATGACCGGGCTGGAGTTCGGCACCGCCGTGCAGCATGGCGCCGCCGTGCTGGTGGTGGTGGTCGACAACGGCATGTACGGCACCATCCGCATGCACCAGGAGCGCGAGTACCCCGGCCGCGTTTCCGCCACCACCCTGCACAACCCCGACTTCGCCGCCTTCGCCCGCGCCTACGGCGGCCACGGCGAGACGGTGGAGAAGACCGACGATTTCGCCCCCGCCGTGGAGCGGGCGCTGGCCTCGGGCAAGGCCGCCATCATCCACGTCCGCCTCGACCCCGAGGCGCTGACCCCGGCCCGCTCGCTTTCGGAAATCCGTGCCGCCGCCGTCGCGGCCGGCCGCTGAGACCGCTGGACACCATCAAGAACGGGAGGCCCCAAACCGTGTCCCACGCCGCCATTCTCGACCGCTTCGGCCTGACCTTCTCCGGCAGCAACGGCATCGCCGTGCGCTCGCCGGTGGACGGCAGCCACCTCGCCACCGTGCCGGTCACCACCCCGGCCGAGATGCAGGCCATGATCGCCACCGCCAAGGAGGCCTTCACCGCCTGGCGCACCGTGCCGGCCCCGCGCCGGGGTGAACTGATCCGCCTGCTGGGCGAGGAACTGCGCGCCGCCAAGGAAGACCTCGGCCGTCTGGTCAGCCTGGAAGCGGGCAAGATCTACCAGGAAGGCCTGGGCGAAGTGCAGGAGATGATCGACATCTGCGACTTCGCCGTCGGTCTGTCGCGCCAGCTCTACGGCCTGACCATCGCCTCGGAACGGCCCGGCCATCGCATGATGGAAAGCTGGCACCCCATGGGCGTGTGCGGCATCATCAGCGCCTTCAACTTCCCGGTCGCCGTGTGGTCGTGGAACGCCGCCCTGGCGCTGGTGTGCGGTGACCCGGTGCTGTGGAAGCCGTCGGAGAAGACGCCGCTGACCGCGCTCGCCTGCCAGGTGCTGTTCGAGCGCGCCGCCGCCCGCTTCGGCGACCTGCCGGCCGGTCTGTCGCAGGTGGCCATCGGCGGCCGCGACATCGGCGAGATGCTGGTGGCGAGCCCCGACGTCGCCATCGTGTCGGCCACCGGCTCCACCCGCATGGGCCGCGACGTCGCCGCCAAGGTGGCGGCCCGCTTCGGCCGCAGCATCCTGGAACTGGGCGGCAATGCCGCCATGATCGTGGCGCCGTCGGCCGACCTGGAACTGGCGGTGCGGGCCATCGTGTTCTCCGCCGTCGGCACCTGCGGCCAGCGCTGCACCTCGCTGCGCCGGCTGATCGTCCACCGCAGCGTGCGCGACGCCCTGCTGCCCCGCCTCGTGAAGGCCTACCAGGGGGCGCCGGTCGGCAACCCGCTGGAAGCCGGCACGCTGATCGGGCCGCTGGTCGACAAGGGCGCCTTCGACGCCATGCAGCACGCGCTGGACAAGGCCCGCGCCGACGGCGGCACCGTCCATGGCGGCGAGCGTCTGCTGGCCGACCGTTATCCCGATGCGTACTATGTCCGCCCCGCCATCGTCGAGATGCCGGGCCAGACCGAGATCGTGCGGGAAGAGACCTTCGCGCCCATCCTCTACGTCATGACCTACGACACCCTGGAGGAAGCCATCGCCCTGCATAACGACGTGCCGCAGGGCCTGTCGTCGTGCATCTTCTCCACCGACCTGCGGGAGACGGAGCTGTTCCTGTCGGCCGCCGGGTCCGACTGCGGCATCGCCAACGTCAACATCGGCCCCTCGGGCGCCGAGATCGGTGGTGCCTTCGGCGGCGAGAAGGAAACCGGCGGCGGTCGCGAGTCCGGCTCGGATGCGTGGAAGGGCTACATGCGCCGCGCCACCAACACCATCAACTACTCGCGTGACCTGCCGCTGGCGCAGGGCATCAAGTTCGACATCGGCTGACCGCGAAGGGGGCGGTGGGGATCATGGACAGTCGCTTGCAGATGATCGCGTCGCATGGTCTGTGGGGGCGCACGGCACCGCCGCCGCCCCCGACCACCGCCCTGTCCGGTTCGCGCGATGTCGACGTGGTGATCGTCGGCGCCGGCTACACCGGCCTGTCGGCCGCCCTGCACCTGGCCGAAGGCGGCGCCCGCGTGGCGGTGCTGGAGGCCGACCAGATCGGCTCCGGCGGCTCCGGCCGCAACGTCGGGCTGGTCAACGCCGGCATGTGGGTGATGCCCGACGACCTGCCGACGGTGCTTGGCAGCGTCCACGGCGACCGCCTGCTTGACGCCCTCGGCAACGGGCCGCGTCTGGTGTTCGACACGGTGGCGAAATACGGCCTGGAGTGCGAGGCGCGGCCCAACGGCACCCTGCATTGCGCCGTCGGCCGCAGCGGCCTTGCCGAACTGGAGAAGCGGGCCGAGCAGTGGCAGCGGCGCGGCGCCCCGGTGCGGGTGCTGTCGGCGGCGGAGGCGGCGGCGCGGATCGGCACCGGCCTCTATGCCGGCGCCCTGCTGGACGAGCGGGCCGGCACCATCCAGCCGCTGGCCTATGCCCGCGGCCTCGCCCGCGTCGCCCAGGCGGCGGGGGCGGAGATCTTCACCGGCAGCGCCGTCACCGGCTATGCCGAGGACGGCAGCCGCTGGCGGGTGACCACCGCCGACGGCAGCGTCACCGCCGACTGGATCATCGTCGCCACCAACGCCTATACCACGGCACCGTGGCCGGAGATCCGCCGCGAGATCGTCCATCTGCCCTACTTCAACTTCGCCACCGCGCCGCTGTCCGACGCCCAACGCACCCGCATCCTGCCGGGCGGCGAGGGGGCGTGGGATACCCGCTCGGTGCTGACGTCCTTCCGCATGGATGCCGCCGGCCGGCTGGTGCTGGGCAGCGTCGGCGCCCTGCGCAACACCGGGCGGGCGGTGCATCGCGCCTGGGCCCGCCGCGCCCTGCGCCGGCTGTTCCCCGAGATCGCCGACGTGCCGTTCGAGCATGAATGGTACGGCTGGATCGGCCTGACCGATACCAACCTGCCGCGCTTCCACCGGCTGGCGCCGCGGGTGGTGACCTTCTGCGGCTACAACGGCCGCGGCATTTCCCCCGGCACGGTGTTCGGCCGCTGCCTCGCCCGGCTGGTGCTCGGCCAGCTGACCGAGGACGACCTGCCGCTGCCGCTGTCGGAACCCACCCGCCATTCCTTCCGCGGCGCCCACGAGGCGGTCTACGAGTACGGCGCCCAGGCGGCGCATCTGGTGGGCGTGGGGTACTGAGCGGGCGCCGCCGCCGGGCCGCGACAGCCGTCGCCGGATCGGCTATAAGCGGCGCTCGCCCTTCCTCCGCTGGAGCATCGCCATGTCGCGCCCGCCGCGCCGTCCCGCCGGCCCGTCCCGTTTCGCCGCTTCCGCCGGCGGCGGCCGTCCGCCCGCCGGTCCCCGCTCCCCGGGGGGCGGTCCGCGCAAGCGCGGCCCCGGCGGCGGCAGCGCCCCGGCGGAAAAGCGCGATGCCTCCGACTTCGTCCGCATCACCGGCCTGCCGGTGGTGGCGGCGGTGTTCGAGCGTGATGCCGGCCGGGTGGAGCGCCTGTTCTTCGAACAGCGGCTGGCCGGCAAGGTCGGCCCCTGGACCCACCACATGGCGTCCCGCCGCAAGCCTTACCGCATCGTCGAGGCCGAGGAACTGGCGCGCATCGCCGGCACCACCCTCAACGGCGGCATCGTCGCCGTCTGCCGCCCGCGCGAGATCGGCCGCTTCGACCCGGCGCGGGCGGCGGAGTGGGCGCGCAGCGGCAAGCCGCTGGTGATCCTGGACGGCGTCGGCAACCCCCACAACCTGGGCGCCATCGTCCGCACCATGGCCTTCTTCGGGCTGGAGCATCTGGTCATCTCCGACCACCCCGGCCAGGCCGGCCTGTCGGAAGCGGCCCACCGGGTGGCGGAAGGCGGGCTGGAGTGGGTGACCCTGTGGCGGGCGGAGCGTCTGCCGCAGGTGCTGCGCGACCTCCGGCGCGACTGGCTGACCGTTGCCACCGCCCTGCAGGACGGCCGCTCCCCCACCATCGCCGACCTGAGGGCCGACCGCCGCCCGGTGGCGCTGGTGCTCGGCAACGAGGAAGACGGCCTGCCGCGCGAGACGCTGAAGGCCTGCGAAACCGTGCTCACCCTGCCGGGCTCCGGCCGCGTCCAGTCGCTGAACGTGGCGGCGACGGCGGCGATCCTGGTGCAGGCTTTCGCCGCCGGCTGAGGCGGTCGGGCGGTCAGGCGGCGGTGATGTCGGCGGTGCGGGCGAAGGTCACCCCGGCCGCCTGCAGGGTCGCCAGGGCATCGGTGAGGCTGCCGCCCAGGTCGACGGCGCGGCAGGCATCCTCCACCAGCACCGCCTCGAACCCCAGGGCGCGGGCGTCCTGGCCGGAGTAGTTGACGCAGTAGTCGGTCGCCAGCCCGCACAGGAACACCCGCCGGATGCCCTTGTCCCGCAGCCAGCCGGCAAGGCCGGTGGGGGTGCGGCGGTCGTTCTCAAAGAAGGCGGAGTAGCTGTCGACCTGCCGCCGCATGCCCTTGCGCACGATCAGCTGCGCCGGCGCGGTGTCCAGCGCCGGGTGGAAGGCGGCGCCGGCGGTGGCCTGCACGCAATGGTCCGGCCACAGCACCTGCGGGCCGTAATCCAGCTCGATCATCTCGAACGGCTGGCGGCCGTGGACGGAGGCGAAGCTGGCGTGGCCGGCCGGGTGCCAGTCCTGGGTCAGCACCACGGTGGAGAACTGCGCCATCAGCCGGTTGCACAGCGGCACCACGCGGTCGCCCTCCGGCACCGCCAGGGCGCCGCCGGGACAGAAATCCACCTGCACGTCGATGACCAGCAGGGCGTCGGCGGCGGGCGAGAGGGGAACGGCAGGCATCGGCTAGGCTCTCCGGTCGGGGCTGGAAACGGGATCAGGCCGGCGGCGGCCGGATGGGGATGACGTTGCGGTGGTCCTGCACCTCCACGGTCGCCTGGGCCTGCCGCAGCCGGCCGGCATCCAGCGGCCGCAGCACCGCTTCGGCGCCGTCGTCGGCGACCGCATAGGACACCCCCGGCGCGGCCTGCCGCACCGCCGCCGCCACCGCCTGCCGCAGCACCTGCGGCAGCACCGCCGCCAGCTCGGCGCCGGAGCGTTCCGCCTGCTGCGCCGCCTGCGGCAGGGCGGTGCTGGCCAGGGTGCCGAGGTCTTCCAGCCCCTCCGCCAGGGCGATGGGGTCGATGCCGCGCACGGTGATGCCGAGCAGGGGCCGGTCCAGCACCAGCAGGTCGGCCTCCGCCCGCCACAGGAAGGCGGCGGCCTCGGGGTCGTCGTCGGCGTCGGGCAGGCCGGACAGGTGGCGCAGGAAGGCGATGGCGGCCGGGTCGGCCCAGGTCTCCCACAGGCAGCCGGCCTCGCCGCGCGCCAGGGTCAGCGCGCGGGCCAGCCGGGCGGCGATGGCAAGGGAGGAGACCGGGGCGCCGGCAGCCATGGCGCCGGCCTCAGCCCCGGTTGAACTGCGGCTTGCGACGGTCGAGGAAGGCGTCGATGCCCTCCTCCCAGTCGGCGGTGGCGGTGCAGGCGGCGAAGCTGTCGCGCTCCGCCTCCAGCTGCGCCGGCAGGTCGTTGTCGAGCGCGGTATTGAGCAGCGCCTTGGTGCGCCCCAGCGCCCCCGCCGGCATGGCCTTCAGCCGCGCCGCCAGGGCGGCGGTCTGGGCCGCCAGATCGGCGCGGGGGTGGACGGCGTTGACCAGGCCCCAGCGTTCCGCCGTCGCCGCATCGAACCGCCCGCCGAGCAGGGCGATTTCCGCCGCCCGCTTCGGCCCGACGATGCGCGGCAGGAAGAAGCTGCCGGAGCCGTCCGGCGTGGTGGCGATGTTGATGTAGGCGAGGGTGAAATAGGCGTCGTCGCTCGCCACCGTCAGGTCGCAGGCATTGGCCAGCGACAGGCCGAAGCCGGCGCAGGCGCCCTGGACGCTGGCGATGATCGGCAGCGGCAGGCTGCGCATGCGGGTGACCACCACGCCGACGGCGTCGATCAGCGGCGACACCTTGGCCGGGCGGGCGTCGCGCGGCTCGGCATTGAGCGCCTTGAACACCCGCAGGTCGCCGCCGGCCATGAAGTGATCGCCGGCCCCCTGCAGCACCACCACGCGGGCCGTGGCATCGGCGGCGATGGCGGTGAAGGCGGCATCCAGCCCCTCGGCCATGGCGGCATCAAGGGCGTTCAGGCTCTGCGGCCGGTTGAGGGTGACGGTGGCGATCCCGTCTTCGACGGCGAGCAGAACAGCGGTGTCGGCCATGGGGGAGGGCGCTCCTGCGGACGTTTCTGGTTGTGCGTCTGTTATATCCGCAGCCGGGGCTCAGGCAAAGAGACCGGGGCGCGCGGCCTGATCGGCGGCGGCCTCGGGCAGCGGCGTCTCGAACGCCGGGGTGACGTGGAAGCCAAGGCCGCCCGCCAGGCCAAGGGCGCTGACCGTGTTGGCGAACAGCCCCGTCAGGTCGCGCCGCATCTCCTGCGGCAGCGGCTGGTGGGTGCGCAGGATGAGGTCGAAGCGCCGCTCCGCCTGCCGGAACAGGCCGTCTATCTGCACCGCGCCGAGGCGGCTGAGGTCGAGCGTGATCAGGAACCGCTGGCCGCCGCCCTTGCCGCCGTCGCCGCCGCCCTGACCGTCGCCGTCATCGCCGGAGGACTGGCGGCGGCTGATCATCTGGATGCGCTGCACCTCGCCGCCCAGGTGGAAGGGCAGGGTGGTGACGCGCCAGTCGGTGCCGGCGGCATCGCGGCGCAGGGTGGAGGCTTCCGCCAGCTCGCCCTTCAGGGCCCGGGCGATGCGCTCGCCCTGCTCGCCGGCCTGTTCCAGCGCCAGCATCACCGCATTGCCCGGCCACTGGCGGGTGTCGCCGCCGGCATGCACCGCCGCCGTATAGCCGGCGATGGTGGCGAGCATGCGGCTGTCGGCCTGCGGCAGGCGGTGGCGGCGCTGGTGGGGCAGTGGGCGCCGGGGGGGTCCTATGGGGTTGCCGACG
>NZ_BAAAEP010000038.1:0-46700 GCF_039523075.1 Caenispirillum bisanense | reverse complement strand
CGAGCGGGTGGGTCTGCCCGCCGCCGCCTCCCCCGCCGGGCCGGCGGCGCTGCTGGCCGGCTTCGGCGGCGACGGGCCGCTGCACCTCACCCTGTCGTCCGCCGCCGGCGGACCGCCCGTCGCCACCGTCACCAGCCTGTTCGACAGCGACGGCAGCAGCGCCCTCACCACCGACGGGCTCGCCCTCACCGGCCGCCGCGATCAGGCCGCCGCCGCCAACGCCGCCGCCGGCATCCTGCGCCTCGGCGACGGCGGGTTCGGCGGGGCCCTGCGCGGCATGGCGGCGACGGTGGAGGGCGTCACCGTCGGCGCCACGCCGCTGCGCGCCTCCCTGGCCGACGGCACCCTGACCCTGACGCCGGAGGGCCTGACCGCCACCGGCACCCTGGAAGCGGAGGCGGCAACGCTGGTGCTCGGCGGACCGACCGCCGGGCGAGGCCGTCTGGCCGCCGAGGTGCGGCTGACCGCCACCCCCGGTCTCACCGGCGCCGTCTTCGCCGACAGCGGCCGTCTGGTGCTGGAAGACCTGCGCCTCGCCGAGGGCATCGCCGCCACCGGCCCGGTGACGCTGACCCTGGCGGCCCCGCAAGGGCCGCTGCTGCGGCTGGATCGCGGCGTCGACGGCGGGCCGCAGGTGACCCTGCGGGGGGCCTTCGCCGCCCCCGCCATCGACCTGACGACGCCGCAGGGGCCGGCGCGGCTGGCCTTCGCCCAGGTGGACGTCACCGCCGCCGTGGCCGGGGCGGGCGTGCCGGCGGTGGCGACCGTCAGCGGCAGCGGCGGCAGCGTCCGTATCGCCGGGGTCGATCTGCGCGATGCCACCCTGGAGGCGGCGCTGGCCGCCGACGGCCCCGCCGTCACCCTGGCCGGCCGGCTGGATGCCCTGCCCGGCGAGAGCACCGAGGCCGCCGCCCGCTCGCCGCTGCGGCCCTACCGCCTCACCCTCCAGGCCCGCCCCGACGACACGGCGGCCGACGCCCTTGCGGTCAGCGGCGACCTGCGCGACGTCGGCAACACCCTGGTCGCCAGCGCCCGCGGCAGCGTCAGCCTGACCGACGGCAGCGGCCGGCTGACGGTGGCGGTGCTGCGGCAGGTGTTCGACCCCCAGGCACTGCGGCCGGAACACCTGCACGGCCTGCTCGGTACCCTGGCGCAAGGGGTCAGCGGTGCCGTGGCGGTGGACGGCAGCCTCGCCTGGACCGCCGCCGGCGTGCTGCGGCCGAACCTCAAGGTGCTGCTGCAGGACGTTAATCTCACACAGGGTTTCGTCGGGCTGACGCGGGTGAACGGGGTCGTCGTGCTGACCGGCCTCAGCCCCTTGCGCACGCCGCCGCGGCAGCAGGTGTCGGTGGCCGCCGTCGATGCCGGGCTGCCGCTGCTGGATGCCGTGGCGACCTTCGAGATCGAGCGCGACACCCTGCACCTGGAAGACGCCTCCGCCACCCTGGCCGGCGGCACCATCCGGGCGCGGCCGACCGCCATCCCGCTCAGCCTCGACGGCGGCGGCGCCACCCTGGACGTCCACGGCATGGGCCTCGGGCCGCTGGTGGATCTGGCCGGCATCGACGGCCTGCGGGCGCGCGGTCAGCTGGCCGGCACGGTGCCGCTGCGGTTCGAGGACGGCGACGTCATCATCGACAACGCCGTCCTGCGCAGCACCATGTCGGAGCGTCTGGTCTACCGGCCGGAGGAAGTGCCCGCCGCCCTGCTCGGCGGCGGCGAGAGCGTCGATCTGGTGCTGCAGGCGCTCCGCGATTTCCGCTATCAGGATCTGTCGCTGACGGTGGACGGGCGGGCCAGCGGGCAGATGACCGTGCGCCTGCACATCGCCGGCTCCAACCCCGGCTTCTACGACGGCTATCCGGTGGAGTTCAACCTGAGCATCAGCGGCGAGCTGGCCAAGGCGCTGCAGGCCGGCCTGTCCGGCTACCGCGTGCCCGACCGCATCCGCGAGCGCATGGAGCAGTTCAAGGTGAACCCGTGAGCAAAAAGGCTAGGCTCGCCATCCCTTTGCCATTATCTATGAGTTCATTAGCAGAAGCGGGACGGTGCGTTCCGCCGGTCCCGCCGCACGGAGCAGCCTGATGATCCGCCCGCCCCTCCGCCCGGTCCTTCTGCCGACTTCCGCCATGGCCGTGGCGGCGGTGCTGCTTCTGGCGGCCTGCCAGCCGACGGTGAAGGTGGAAGCCCCGGACAAGCCCATCGTCATCAACCTGAACGTGAAGATCGAGCAGGAAATCCGCGTCCGAGTCGAGAAGGACGTTGAAGACCTGTTCAAGGAACGCGGGGACCTGTTCTGATGCCGGCCCCATCGTCGGAGGGAATGACCATGCTGCACCGCCTGCGCCGCACTGCCGCCGTTGCCCTGCTGGGCCTCGGCTGCGCCCTTGCCGCCGTCGGCCCGGCGGCGGCGCTCGACCTGGATCAGGCCCGCGCCCAGGGGCTGGTGGGGGAACGCTTCGACGGCCTGCTGGCGCCCGTGCAGGGCGGCGGCGAGGCGGAGGCCCTGGCCGCCCGCATCAACGCCCAGCGCATGGAAGAATACCGCCGCATCGCCGAACAGCGCGGCGTGCCGGTTTCCGAGGTGCAGAAGCTGGCCGGGCAGTCGCTCATCAACAAGGTTCCGCCCGGCACCTTCGTCATGACCCCGGCCGGTCAGTGGCAGCAGAAGTAGGCGCCGCCTGACGCTCATGGGGGCCGAAAGGCAGCGGGGCGGCCCCTGGCCGCCCCGTCTTTTTCCGCCGCCCTTCCTTCACCCGTCAGTGAAGGTGGTTGTAGTGCCGTCCGTGCAGCGATGTGCCGTAGCGCAGGACGATGTAATTGCTTTCGTAGCGGTGCGCCGCCGACCCGATGGGCATGAGCGGCACCGGGTCGTTGGCGATCATGCGGAACTGGAACAGGAAGCGGTCGATCTCGTAGGTGGTCAGCACGCTGGTGAAGCGCGACACGATGATTGGCTTGCGCGCCTTGGGCTGCCGGTACTCCGCCCCGCCGCCGCCGTGCCAGTCGTCGTCGCGGACGGCATCGTCGTCCGGGCCGGCGCCACCGCTCGCGAAGATGTCCGCCACCGGCATCGCCTCGCCAGTAGCGAACGTCGACCGCCCCGCCACGGGAAGGCGGGCCGTTGTGGCGCTCGCGATAGGCGCGCCGACCTTGCCGGCTGCGACGGACATGGGGTAGACCCTTCGGATAGGCGTGTGGAAGCAAGTAATCGTAGATACACGTCTACCCTTTTAGTTTAGGCACCATTCACCGTTCGTCAACCGATCTTTAACGAAATCCTGCTCCGGCACCCGGCTTGCGCCCGCCCCTGCCGGCACGGCATGATCGGCGACGGCCGCCGCGCGTTTCTGTCCGGCGCGCCATTGGCCCGGCGCCCCCACCGCCCGCCCCGTCCCAGGCAGACAAGCGAGCCGCCCCCATGACCCAGCACCTTCTCGTCACCCTGTTCTGCCCCGACCGCACCGGCCTGGTGGCCGCCGTGGCCGGGCGGCTGTTCGAACTGGGGGTGAACCTTGGCGACACCTCCTTCGCCGTGCTCGGCACCGCCGCCGAGTTCAGCGCCGTGTGCGAGGCGCCGGAGGACGTGACGGCCGACGAAATCCACGCCGCCCTCGCCGCCCTGCCCGAAGCTGCCGACGCCCGCATCGAGGTGCGCCCCTTCGGCCTTGATCCGGTGGCCGACGCCGGCGGCCGCGTCACCCACCGGGTGTTCGTGCGCGGCGGCGACCGGCCGGGTCTGGTCGCCCGCATGGCCGAGGTGTTCGGCCAGTACGAGGCCAACATCGTGCGCATGAGCGCCGAGCATGTCCCGGATGGCGGCGACGGGCAGTATGTGGTGCGGTTCGACGTCGCCATCCCGCCCGCCGCCGTCGACCGCTGCCTCAACACCGCCGCCAACACCGCCGGCGAACTGCACCTGGAATGCCACGTGGACGCCGCGGACCGGCTGCATCCGGCGCAATGACCGGCAGCCGCATCCTGATCGACAGCCCGGTGACGCCGGACGCCCTGCCGGCTGTCGCCCCGGGGGACCTGATGCGGGCCTGGGACGCCGCCACCGTCGCCGCCGAGATGGGGCTGCAGGCGGCCTGGGACGATGCCGCCGGCGTCACCTTCCGCGGCCCCGGCGGCGAGGTGACGCTGCTGTTCGAGGACATGGACGCCCGCGTCTGGGTGGCCGGCATCAACCGGCTGGTGGGGCTCGACACCGCCCATGGCATCGCCCTGTGCTTCCGCCTGCTGGCGCTGATCGAGCTGATGGCGACCGCCGCCTGGAGCCGGCCGCTGTTCACCCTGGGCGGCGCCGACGGGCCGGACATCCACCCGGCCCTGTTCCGGGTCGCCGCCTCCATGCCGCTCGGCCGCGACGCCCGCTTCGACAGCCGCGAGTTTGAACGCCGCACCCGCACGCTCACCGGCCCTGCCCGGCTGCGCGGCCCGCAGCAGCCCTAGCCGCCCCTTGCGGCAGAGGCGGCGGGGCCCGATCCTCAAGCACATAACGGCGGCCCGCCCCGGCGCCGCCGGCCTCGAAACGACAGACAGGGACATGGCCATCGTGACCGACTGGATCGACACCGGACGCCTGCGCGTCGCCAAGCCGCTCCACGACTTCATCAATACCGAGGCGCTGCGCAACACCCCGGTCCAGCCGGACGACTTCTGGCAGGCCCTGGACGCCATCGCCCACGACCTGGCCCCGCGCAACCGCGCCCTGCTGGAGACCCGCGACCGCCTGCAGGCGCAGATCGACGCCTGGCACCGCGAGCACCGCGGCCAGCCCTTCGACCGCGACGCCTACACCGCCTTCCTGCGCGACATCGGTTACCTGCTGCCGGAGGGGCCGGATTTCCAGGTCACCACCTCCGACGTCGATGCCGAGATCGCCGTTCTGGCCGGGCCGCAGCTGGTGGTGCCGGTGAGCAACGCGCGCTATGCCCTCAATGCCGCCAATGCCCGCTGGGGCAGCCTCTACGATGCCCTCTACGGCACCGATGCGGTGGCGCCGCCGGCGGATGGCGGCGGGGCCGGCGGCTATGACCCGCAGCGCGGCGCCCTGGTCATCGCCCGCGCCCGTGAGGCGCTGGACCGTATCGCCCCGCTGCGCGACGGCGCCAGCCATGCCGATGCCGCCGGATATTCCGTCGATGGCGAGGAACTGGCGGTCACCCTGCGCGACGGCAGCCGCGTCGGCCTGCAGGACCCCGACCGCCTGGCGGGCTTCAGCGGCGATCCCACCGACCCAGCCGCCATCCTGCTGGTCAACCACGGCCTGCACGCCGAAATCCGCATCGACCGCAGCCACCCCATCGGCGGCAGCGACCCGGCCGGCATTGCCGACGTGATCCTGGAAAGTGCGGTCTCCACCATCATGGACTGCGAGGATTCCGTCGCCGCCGTCGATGCCGAGGACAAGGTGGCGGTCTACCGCAACTGGCTCGGCCTCATGCGCGGCGACCTGACGGCGGTGTTCGAGAAGGGCGGCCGCACCCTGGAGCGCCACCTGAGCCCGGACATCACCTTCACCGGCCGCGACGGCGAGACCATCACCCTGCCCGGCCGCTCGCTCATGCTGGTGCGCACCGTCGGCCACCTGATGACCATCGACGCCGTGCGCCTGCAGGACGGCTCGGAGATCCCCGAGGGCATCCTCGACACCATGGTGACGGCGGCCATCGCCCTGCACGACCTGGGCGGCTACGGCCGTTACCGCAACAGCCGCAGCGGCTCGGTCTACATCGTCAAGCCGAAGATGCACGGGCCGGAGGAAGTGGCCTTCGCCAGCGAGCTGTTCGGCCGGGTGGAGGACGCCCTCGGCCTGCGGCGCAACACCCTGAAGATGGGCATCATGGACGAGGAACGGCGCACCACCGTCAACCTCAAGGAATGCATCCGGGCGGCGCAGGAACGGGTGGTGTTCATCAACACCGGCTTCCTCGACCGCACCGGCGACGAGATCCACACCTGCATGGAAGCCGGCCCGGTGGTGCGCAAGGGCGACATGAAGACGGCGGCGTGGATAAGGGCCTACGAGGACTGGAACGTCGACATCGGGCTCGCCTGCGGCCTGCGCGGCCGGGCGCAGATCGGCAAGGGCATGTGGGCGATGCCCGACCGCATGGCCGACATGATGGCGCAGAAGATCGCCCACCCGCAGGCCGGCGCCAGCACCGCCTGGGTGCCCTCGCCCACCGCCGCCACCCTGCACGCCCTGCACTACCACGAGGTCGACGTCAGCGCCCGGCAGGAGGCGCTGCGCAGCCGCCCGCGCGCGGCGCTGGCCGACATCCTGACGCCGCCGCTGGCCGACCGCCCCAACTGGTCGGCGGCCGAGGTGCAGGCCGAACTGGACAACAACTGCCAGGGCATCCTCGGCTATGTGGTGCGCTGGGTGGACCACGGCGTCGGCTGTTCCAAGGTGCCCGACATCAACGACATCGGCCTGATGGAGGACCGGGCGACCCTGCGCATCTCCAGCCAGCACATCGCCAACTGGCTGCACCACGGCATCGTCACGGCGGACCAGGTGCGGGCGACGCTGGAGCGCATGGCGGCGGTGGTGGACGGCCAGAACGCCGGCGACCCGTCCTACCGGCCGATGGCGCCCGACTTCGCCGCCAGCGTCGCCTTCCGCGCTGCCTGCGACCTCGTGTTCCTCGGCCGCCAGCAGCCGAGCGGCTATACCGAGCCGGTGCTGCACGCCCGCCGGCGCGAGGCCAAGGCGGCGGCAGGTGTCTCCCATTTGTCACGCTGACGCACTCGTGAAGACGGTGCCGGTCGAAAGGGATAGGCAGCGGGCCCCGCCGCGCCTATGATCGCGGCCAGGAGGTCCGCGACGCCCATGCTTCGACCGGCCATCGTCATTCTGATCGTCCTGCTTGCGCTGCTGGTGCCGCAGCTGCGGCCGTCCGCCGCCGTTGCGGCGGTCGGGCAGGCGTGCCTGGACATGGCGGTGGTGGATGACCTGATCGATGGCGACGTGCTCGCCGCCGAACGGGCCGCCAGCATGAGCGACGATGACGGGACCGAACGCGGCACCGCCCTTGGCGAAGGCTTCGGGCGGGCCACCTCGGTGCTGCAGCCGCCGGCGCGGCTGTCGACCTCCCTCGGCTGGCCCGAAGCGGACCGCCGCCTGCACGCGCTGCCGATGCGGCCGCTGCTGCCCCCTCCCCGGATGGTGGCGCCGGTCTGAGAACCGACCCGCGCTTCCGCCGTTTCACATGCTCATCCGGGAGGCTTTGATGTACGCCATCCATGTTCGTCCGGCGTCCGGCCCGCAGGCGCCGGACCCGGCCCCGATCACCGCCCACGACATCGCCGTCGCCCTGTTCGACGCCAGCGAGCGCATCGCCTGCGCCACCACGCCGGACCAGCTGACGCGGGCCATCGCCGCCGATACGGCGCTGTGGCTGGCGCTGGCCTCCGCCGCCCGCGAAGGGCTGCTGAGCGATGTTCCGCCGGCGCTGGTGCCGCGCCTGCTGCGCGTGGCCGACACCATCACCTGCCGCACCCTGACCCTGCGGCCGCTGGAATGCGGCGGCACGCTGGCCATGCGGCTGGTGCGCATCAACGACCTCGCCTGCCGCGCCCTGGCCCCGCCGACCCGTCGCCGCGGCCGCCCGGCACCGCCGGCGGGTCTCAACCTGAACTGATACCACCGGGATCGCCCTGCGGCAGCGGCATGGCGTCGCCGCCGCCGCAGGGCTCCAGAGCCTGATCAGCCGTCGGTTTCCAGCTGCTCGATCTCGCGCGTCAGGGCTTCGAGCACCTGCTCGCCCTCGCCGCCGGCACCGCCGGTCATGCCGATGTAGACGTCGCGGGCCTGCATGGCGGCCTCCTGGAAGCGGGCGCGTTCTTCCTCGGACAGCTCGATCATGGGCAGGTCGGGCCGGGCCTGCCTGATCTTCTCCAGCCGTTCCTGGGCGTACTGCTGCTTCACCTCGAAGATGAAGTCGGCCAGTTCCGCCGTCACCTCTTCCACCACCTTCTTGCGATCATCGGGCAAGCCGTTGAAGAAGTTGGCGTTGGTGACCACGGTGGTGGTGAATTCCTGCTCGCCCGCCCAGATCATGTAGTCCGACACTTCGTAGAACTTCATTTCCTCGATGGCGAACACCGGGTTCACCTGGCCGTCGATCTGGCCCAGCTGCAGGGCGCCGTAGACCTCGCCATAGGGCATCGGCGTCGGGTCGGCGCCCATGGCCTTGTAGGACTCGGTGAGGATCGGCGAGGTCATGGTGCGCATCTTGAAGCCGCGCATGTCGTCGGGGCTGCGGACCTCGCGGTTGGTGGTCCACACCATTTCGCCTTCCGGGTACATGGTGATCAGCTTGAGGTTCTTGTCCTCGAACCGCGGGGCCAGCATCTCGTAGACGGTGCTGCCTTCGGTGAGCACCTGCTTGTTCACCTCCTCCTGGCTGCTGAGGATGTAGGGCAGGTTGAAGACGCCGATTTCCGGCACCATGGTCGCCAGATGGCCCGGCGAGGCATTGGCGAATTCCAGCGTGCCGTTGGCCACCAGTTCCGTCAGCTGCGACGAGGTGCCGAGCGCGCCGTAGGGGTAGATCTGCACGGTGACCTCGCCGCCCGTGCGCTCCTCCACCAGTTCCTTGAAGCGTTTGGCGTACTGGTCCTGGACGCTGCCTTCGATCTCCTCCAGCGCGAATTTCCAGGTCTCGGCCTGGGCCGCCGACAGACTGGCGGATGCGGCGACGATGGCGGCGGCGGCAGTGATCGCCGTGCCGAGGGTGCGGATGGTCATGGGAAGGCTCTCCTTCGGTTGGGTCCGAGTGGGCGGCTCCCCGCGACCGCCGGTGGGGGCAGCGCGCCGCGCCGAAGGCGGTGCCGGGAGCCGCGGCCGCCGGGCTTCCTGCGCGACGACCGAAGGGGCGAGCTTGCGCTCTGGGTCCACCATGCTAGCAACGCCGGAAAAACCGGCGCAAGGATAAATTCTCCACCGACAGAATTATGATCAGCCCGTGACAGTCCAATCCGGCCCGTTGCGTGGCTGCGTGAAATTGCCGCTTCACCCCGCACAGCAACGAGTCGCGGCGAAGCGAGGGGTGATATTGGTGCCCTGCCGCACCCATCCTCCGCATGTCTGGAGGCGGGCTGCGGCCATCTGGCGGTCATGGCGGTTGATCCTGCGAGTGTTCTGACCTAGCCTTGTGCGGCGTTGCCGGTCATGGGGCGGGCGCGCCCGATCATCATCCACAACGCCGCAACGGGAACGCCGGTTCGACGTTGCTAGTGGGAGTTGCGGCCCCCGGGGCAAGGGGAGACACAGGAGGACGGCGCATGGACGGACGCTCGGGTCCGCCGGAGGGCGGCGGGCGACGCCATCCGGCATTGGCGGCGGTGACGCTGCTTGATCGCATCCTGGCGAAGGTTGAAAGCTTCATCCTCGCCTACGGCATTCTGGCGATGTTCCTGAACACCATTTCCAATGTGGTCAGCCGCTACATCTTCGGCCAGAGCCTGTACTTCTCGGAAGAGCTGAACCAGTTCCTGATCGTGCTGGTGACTTTCGTCGGCCTTGGCTACGCCACCCGCCGCGGCCGCCACATCCGCATGTCCGCCTTCTACGACCAGCTGGGCGACCGCGCCCGCAAGGGGCTGATGATCGTCATCGCCGCCGTCACCGGCGCCGTCATGTTCTGGCTGGCGTGGGTGAGCCTGGAATACGTGATGTCGGTCGCCACCTCCCGCCGCGTCACCCCGGCGCTGCAGGTGCCGCTGTACCTGACCTATGTGTGGGTGCCCTTCGGCTTCTTCCTCACCGGCATCCAGTACGCCCTGACGGTGCTGCGCAATCTGCGCGACAGCGACGATGTCTGGCTGTCGTGGGAGACCATCGATACCTACGAAGATATCGACGACACCATGGCGCAGAGCGGCGCCGACCGCGAATAGCCGGCCGCAGAGGAGACCAACCCCATGACCGCAGTCATGCTGGGGGTGATGATCGGGCTGCTGCTGCTCGGCTTCCCCATGATGATTCCGCTGCTGGCGGCGACCATCATCGCCTTCATCGCCTTCTTTCCGGGCATGCCGACTACCAACATCGTGCAGCAGATGATCGGCGGCGTCAGCCCGTCGGCGCTGATTGCCGTGCCCATGTTCATCCTGGCCGCCGACATCGTCACCAAGGGCCACACCGCCGACCGGCTGCTGGACCTGGTGCTGCGCTTCGTCGGCCATCTGAAGGGCGGGCTGGCGGTGACGGCGGCCGTCACCTGCACCCTGTTCGGCGCCGTTTCCGGCTCCACCCAGGCGACGGTGGTGGCGGTGGGCGGGCCACTGCGGCCGAAGATGGTGGAAGCCGGCTACAAGGACAGCTTCGTCATGGCGCTGACCATCAACGCCAGCGACATTGCCTTCCTGATCCCGCCGTCCATCGGCATGATCATCTACGGCGTCATCTCCGGCACCTCCATCGCCGAGCTGTTCATCGCCGGCATCGGGCCGGGGCTGATGATCCTGGCCATGTTCGCCGCCTATTCGGTGGTGTTCGCCATCCGCGAAGGCATCCCCACCCAGCCCCGCGCCACCTGGGGCGAGCGCCTGAAGGCCATCCGTGGCGCCCTGTGGCCGCTGGGGTTCCCGGTCATCATCATCGGCGGCATCTACGGCGGCATCTTCAGCCCGACCGAGGCCGCCGCCGTGGCGGTGGCCTACGCGCTGATCCTGGAGGTGCTGATCTTCCGCGCCGTCACACTGCGCGAACTGCCGGAGATCGCCCTGTCCACCGGTCTCATCACCGCCGTGGTGTTCATCCTGGTCGGCGCCGGCGCGGCGTTTTCCTGGATCATCAGCTTCGCCATGGTGCCGCAGGCGATCATCGGCAGCCTGGGGCTGGAGAATGCCGGCCCGACCATGGTGCTGGTGGCCATCTCCATCGCCTTCTTCATCGGCTGCATGTTCGTCGACCCCATCGTGGTGATCCTGGTGCTGGTGCCGATCTTCGCGCCGCTGGTGCAGGGGGCGGGGCTCGACCCGGTGCTGGTCGGCACCATCGTCACGCTGCAGGTGGCCATCGGCTCGGCGACGCCGCCCTTCGGCTGCGACATCTTCACCGGCATCGCCATCTTCCGCCGGCCCTATGTGGAGGTGATCCGCGGCACGCCGCCGTTCATCGTCATGCTGCTGCTGTCGTCGGTGCTGCTGATCGCCTTCCCGCAGATCGCGCTGTTCCTGCGCGACCTCGCCTTCCGCTGAGGAGACTTCTCAAGACCAGGGAGGAAGCCCGTGTATTTCAACAACATCCTCGTAGGGCTGGATGGCTCCGACCGGGCCATGAAGGCGCTGGAACTGGCGGTGCAGCTGGAAGACAAGTTCGATGCCTGCCTGCACATCGTGTCGGTCTACCGCCACTACGGCCACTTCGAAAGCTCGCACTCGCTGGTGCGGCCACGCGCCGGCCTGTCGGCCCCCGACGAGGCGCTGAAGCAGATCGCGCGGGAGATCGTCGACATGGGCGTGGCCCGCGCCCGCGACCTGGGGGCGACCGGCATCAAGGGCGCCGTGAAGCGCGGCAAGCCGTCGCGGGTGCTGCTGGACTACACCAAGGAGCACGCCATCGACTGCATCGTGCTCGGCAAGACCGGCCTGGGCGACGGGCTGATGCTGGGCTCGGTCTCCAACCGGGTGGCGACGCTGGCACCCTGCACCTGCATCACCGTCACCTGAGGCAACGGCGGGGACGGATGCCCGCCCCCGCTCCGTCATGCCGCCTCAGGCGCGGCCCTTGATGACGCGGTAGCCGATCAGCAGCACGATAGCGCCCAGGACGGCGATCACCATGCTGCCCAGGTTGAAGCCGTCCACCCCGCCGAAGCCCAGCGCCTGGCCGATGAAGCCGCCGATGACGGCGCCGACGATGCCGATCAGGATGGTGACGATGAAGCCGCCCGGGTCCTTGCCCGGCATGATCAGCTTGGCGATGGCCCCGGCGATGAGGCCGAAAATGATCCATGCGATGATACCCAAGACTACCTCCTTCAACCTGCGTTAATCAGCGACGCGGCGCGCCTTTTCGCGCGGTCCGTGTGGTGCTAATAACGCCCCGATCTCCCGCCGGGTCCACGACGTTGCGCCAGGGCGGGACAAGACCAAGGAGTGGAGGGTGACATGGCGGACACCGAGGCCGCGGCCATCGTTGTCGATTGGGGTGCAAAGAACTTCCGCGCCTGGCTGGTGAACCTGGACACCGGCGAGGTGCAGGGCGAAATCCCCGAGGGCCGCGGCATGCGCGACCTCGCCCGCCAGGAGCTGCCGGGATACTGCCGGGCGGTGCTGTCGCGCTGGCGTGACAACCCGCGCCGCGCGGTGCGGCCGCCGGTCTACATGGCCGGCATGGTCGGCTCGCAGATCGGCTGGCTGGAGGCGCCGCAGCCGGCGCTGCCGCAGGGGCCGGACGACCTCGCCACCTGCGTGGTCGAAGTGCCCAACATGCCCGACGCCTTCATCATCCCCGGCGTGCGGGTGGAGGAGGACGACGGCCGCATCGACGTCATGCGCGGCGAGGAAGTGCAGATCTTCGGCGCCCTGTCGCTGACCGACCACAGCGACGCCATCCTCTGCCTGCCCGGCAACCACAGCAAATGGGCCGAGGCCAAGGACGGCTGCCTGATCCGCTTCACCACCAACATGACGGGCGAGATCTACAACACCCTGCTCGACCACACCATCCTCGGCAAGCCGGCGGACCGCAAGGCGCCGTGGAACGACGCCGCCTTCGAACAGGGGCTGGAGCAGTCCACCCACGACGGCGGCCTGCTCGACCACGTGTTCACCGCCCGCTCCCGCTACCTCTACGGCGGGCTGAAGCCGGAGCATATCGCGCCGTTCCTCTCCGGCCTGCTGATCGGGCACGAAGTGCGGGCCATGGACGACCACTACCATTCCGGCGGCCGCGAGGTGCTGCTGGTGTGTTCGGAGGTGCTGCGCGGCCCCTACCAGCGGGCGCTGACCTACTGCGGCCACGCCACCCGCTACGTCGACGGACGGGCGGCGACGGTGGCTGGGGTGGCGGCCATCATCCGCCGCCACCGCCAGAGCCTGCCGCCGGCCGAGGGCTGACCGCGCCCGCGACGGAGGCGCCGCCCCTTCCCTCAGGCCGAGCGCACGTCGGCCAGGAAGCGGCGCACCGTCTCGCGCAGCTGAGTGCTGTCGCGGGTGAGGCGTTCCGAGGCGTGCAGCACGCCGCCGGCCGCCTTGCCCGCCTCGCCCGCCGCCGCCGTGACGCCGCCGATGTTGGCCGACACGTCGTTGGCGCCGGCCGAGGCCTGGCCGATGTTGCGGGCGATTTCCGCCGTGGCGGCGTTCTGCTCCTCCACCGCCGAGGCGATGGCCGAGGCGGCATGGTCGACGTCGCGCACCATGTCGCCGATGGCGGCGATGGCATCGACGGCGTGGCCGGTGGCGGTCTGAACCTCGGCAATCTGGCGGCTGATGTCCTCGGTCGCCTTGGCGGTCTGGCCGGCCAGGGCCTTGACCTCGCTCGCCACCACGGCAAAGCCCTTGCCGGCATCACCCGCCCGTGCCGCCTCGATGGTGGCATTCAGGGCCAGCAGGTTGGTCTGGTCGGCGATGTCGGCGATCAGGCTGACCACCTCGCCGATCTTCTGAGCGCTGTCGGCCAGGCGGGAAACGACGCCAGCGGTTTCCTCCGCCTGGGCGGCGGCCTTGCGGGTGACGGTGCTGCTCTCGGTGACGCGGCGGCCGATTTCGGTGGATGAGGCGTGCAGTTCCTCCGCCGAGGCGGCCACCGTCTCCACGTTCACGCTCGCTTCCTCGGCGGCGGCGGAGACGGCGAGCGCCTGGCGGCTGGTTTCCTCGGCGATGGCCGACATGGTTTCCGCCGTGGTTTCCAGGTCGCCGGCGGCGGCCGCCACGGTGTCGAGCAGCGAGGTCACCACGCGGTCGAAATCGGCGGTCAGGTCCTCGATATGGGCGGCGCGGGCGGCACGGGCCTCCTGCGCCTGCCGCTGTTCCTCGGCCAGACGGTCGGCGCGGATCATGTGGTCGCGGAAGACCTCCACCGCGCGGGCCATGTCGCCCACCTCGTCGGTGCGGTCGAGTCCGGCCGGCACCATGGAGGTGTCGCCATCGGCCAGCAGCGCCATTTCCCGCGTCAGGGCGCGCACCGGGCCGACGATGCCGCGCACGATGACGGTCACCAGCAGCAGCGTCGCCGCCACGAAGGCCAGCGACACCAGCAGGGTGACGGTAAAGCCGGTGCGGGCAGTGCCGGCCAGATCCTCCAGCTGGGCGATCAGGTCGGCGGCGATGCGGTCTTCCACCTGCTTCATCAGGTCGATGCGGGCGGTGGTGGTCTTGAACCACACCGGCGCCTCGACGCCCTGGGTCGGGCCGCCCATGCTCTCGATGCCGATGCGCCGCATGCGGTCCACCTCCTGCGTCACCGGGCTGCGGGCGACGGCGGCGGCGGCTTCCTTCCAGGCGTCGGTGGCGAAGGTCTCGAAGGTGGCGGTAAAGGCCTGCTGGGCGCCTTGCAGGCCGATGAAGCGCTCGTGCAGGGCGGGCGGGAAGGCGCCGGCGCCGAACCCGGCCGATCCGGTGGCCCGCTCGATGCCGGCCCGTTCCTTGGCCTGCAGCCAGCCGAGATAGGCGGCGACGCCGCGCGTCACCTCGGCATTGGAGGCGACCACGCCCATGCGGCCGATCACCTCCAGGTTGGCGGCGATGGTGCCGGTGTACCAGGCGATGACGGCCGGCACTTCGGTGCTGCCGCTGTCGGCGCCGGAGCGGGTGGCGGCCAGATCGCCCAGCCGCTGCTCCAGCTTGTCCACCTGGGTCAGCAGAATACGGTCGGCACTGGCGCGGCGCAGTTCGGCCAGCTGCGGCCGCAGAGTCGCCAGGGCGCCGTCGGACAGCCGACGCTGGTCCTCCAGCAGGCGGCGGAAGGCATCGTCGCGGGAGGCGAGATAGCCCGAGGTCGCGCCGCGCTCCTTCTGCAGTTCGTGCACCAGGGCGGAAATGGCCGGCGCCACGCCCGCCACCTGCCGCAGCGCCGCCGTCTCGACCATGCCCTGGTAGGAGCGGTTGAGCTGCATCGCGGCGAATACGATCAGCCCCAGGATGGGCACCAGAACGGCAACGGCGATACGGGTGCGGATGCGTCCGCGCGACATCAGTGACAGCATGGCGTTCCCCTCCGGCTCACGACGGTCAGCCGACCGACGCAGCATGCGCCCGGTTGACCGGGCGCAGTTTGACTTTCGACAAGGAGTACCCCCGCAACCGTTGAGGAATCATGAACCGCTTGCATCGACTGCTGCTTTTACGGCAGTACGGGTCCCCCGACCCACCCCAGCCAAGGGAGCGACTCGCCCATGGCCGCCCGTCATGACGACGATGACGACGACGACGACGCCGGCCCCCTGCCCACCGGCGGCAAGTTCTACATGACCCCCGCCGGGCACAAGGCCCTGCTGGACGAGCTGAACCACATCTGGCGCGACCGCCGGCCAGAGGTGGTGCGGGTGGTGGAATGGGCCGCCAGCCTGGGCGACCGCAGCGAGAACGCCGACTACATCGAAGGCAAGCGGGAACTGCGCCGCCTCGACAAGCGCATCCGCTTCCTGCGCAAGCGGCTCGACAACGCGCTGGTGGTCGACCCCTCGGCCCAGACGGACCGCAGCCGCGTCTACTTCGGCGCCACCGTCACCTATGTGAACAGCCGCGACGAGGAACGCACCGTCACCATCGTCGGCGTCGACGAGGCGGACCTCAACGCCGGCAAGATCAACTGGCTGTCGCCGGTGGCCCGCGCCCTGCTGAAGGCGCAGGTGGGCGACGAGGTGGAAGTACGCACCCCGACGGCGGTGGAGGTGCTGGAGGTGTTGAAGATTTCCTATCCCGGCGCTTGAGTTCGGCCCGGAAACCCGACACTCTCGGAGCATCCTGTCAAACAAATACAACGGGAGCTTCCGCATGGACGTCGTGTTTTCCGAGCTGCATGCCCTGCAGAACGGCGCCTATGAACTGATCGGCGGCCAGATGCAGCCGCCGGTGGAAAAGCCGGAGCGGGCGGAAACCGTGCGCGCCGCCGTGGAGGCCGCCGGCTTCGGCCCGCTGCTGGCGCCCGACAGCTTCCCCGATGCCGCCGTCACCCGCGTCCACACGCCGGAGTTCGTCGCGTTCCTGCGCACCGCCTGGGACCGCTGGATCGACGCCCACGGCCCCTACGACGCGCTGCCGCTCAACTGGCCGGTGCGGACCATGCGGCAGAAGATCCCGGAAGCCATCGACGGCCTGCTGAGCTACTACTCCCTCGACGCCGGCACGCCGATCACCGCCGGCACCTGGCAGGCCGCCCGCGCCTCCGCCGACGTGGCGCTGACCGCCGCCCGGCTGGTGCAACAGGGCAAGCGCCACGCCTTCGCCCTCTGCCGGCCGCCGGGCCACCATGCGGCGGCGGACCTCTATGGCGGCTATTGCTTCCTCAACAACGCCGCCATCGCCGCCCAGTACCTGCGCGACCAGGGCGCCGCCCGGGTGGCGGTGCTGGATGTCGACTATCACCACGGCAACGGCACCCAGGCGATCTTCTACGACCGCCCCGACGTGCTGTTCCTGTCGCTGCATGCCGACCCGCTGCAGGAGTACCCGTTCTTCCTCGGCTATGCCGACGAGACCGGCGAAGGCGCCGGCGAGGGCTTCAACGTCAACTATCCCATGCGCTGGGGCACCGGCTGGAGCACCGGCTATGCCGACGCGCTGGACGACGCCTGCCGCCGCATCAAGGCCTTCGGCGCCGACGTGGTGGTGGTGAGCCTGGGCGTCGACACCTACGAGAACGACCCCATCAGCCACTTCAAGCTCGCCACGCCCGATTACAGCCGCATGGGCGAGTGCATCGGCCGCATGGGCCTGCCGACCCTGTTCGTGATGGAAGGCGGCTATGCGGTGGCCGCCCTGGGCGACAACGTGGTCAACACCCTCACCGGCTACCTCAACGCCGCCGTGGCGGCGTAGGGAGAAACGAAACCGGGCCGGCGAGGGGATCGCCGGCCCGGTCTCTTTGTGTCTGCCACCCTCTGCGGCGGAGGGGTCAGCCCTTGTCGCGCAGGATGCGGGCCTTCTGGCGTTCCCAGTCGCGCTTCTTCACCGACTGGCGCTTGTCGACCACGTTCTTGCCCTTGGCGAGCCCCAGCTGCACCTTCGCCAGGCCGCGCTGGTTGAAGTACAGCGACAGCGGCACGATGGTCATGCCGTCCTTGGCCACCGCCATGTGCAGGCGGTTCAGCTCGCGCTTGTGCAGCAGCAGCTTGCGCTTGCGCCGTTCCTCATGCCCGAAGGTCTTGCTGCCGGCGTAGGACGCAATGTAGCTGTTGATGAGCACCAGCTCGCCGCCCTGGGGGGCGGCGAAGCTTTCGGCGATGTTGGCACGGCCCAGGCGCAGGCTCTTGACCTCCGAGCCCATGAGCACAAGACCCGCCTCGACCGTGTCGACGATCTCGTAGTTGTGGCGGGCCTTGCGGTTCTGGGCGACGGTGCCGTGGCTGATCAGCTCGCTTTTCGGGTTTTCTTTCTTTGCCATGACGTCAGTTGATAATGCCGGCGCTCACCATGGCGTTGCGCACGCGCTCCTTGGTGGCTTCGGACACTTCGACCAGCGGCAGCTTGACCGAGCCGTCGCACTTGCCGAGCAGGCTGGCGGCGTACTTCACCGGGCCGGGGCTGGTTTCGACGAACATGGCGTCGTGCAGCGGCATCAGCCGGTCGCGGATGGCGAAGCAGGTTTCCAGGTCGCCGCGCTGCCAGGCTTCGTGCATCTGCGAGCACAGCTTCGGCGCCACGTTGGAGGTGACGGAGATGCAGCCGTGGCCGCCCTGCGCCAGGAAGGCGGTGGCGGTGGCATCCTCGCCCGACAGCTGGCAGAAGTCCGGTCCGATGGCGACGCGGGTCTTGAGCGGCCGCACGAGGTCGGCCGTCGCGTCCTTGACGCCGACGATGTTCGCCAGCTTGGCCAGCCGGGCCATGGTGTCGACGCTCATGTCGACGACGCTGCGGCCGGGGATGTTGTAGATGACGATGGGAATGTCCACCGCATCGTGGATGGCCTTGAAGTGCTGGTAGAGGCCTTCCTGGGTCGGCTTGTTGTAGTACGGCGTCACCACCAGGGCGGCGTCGGCGCCGGCGTCCTTGGCGCGGCGGGTCAGCCAGATGGCCTCGTCGGTGGAGTTGGAGCCGGTGCCGGCGATGACGGGCGCTTTGCCGCCGGCAGCCTCGACGCACAGGGAGACGACGCGGGCATGATCCTCATGCAGCACCGTCGGCGATTCGCCGGTGGTGCCCATGGGCACGACGCCGTGAATGCCTTCGGCGATCTGCCATGCCACGAATTCCTGGAACGCCTTCTCGTCGACCTTGCCGTCGCGGAAGGGCGTGATGAGCGCGGTGATGCACCCCTTGAACATGTCTTGCTCCGTGCGCACGCGATAAGCCGTGAAAAGACGATGAAACTAGACGGCCCGGGGGTCCGCCGCAAGCATCCATCGTTACCGCATCTTCATGTTTGCAACCGCCGCATCCTGTTGCCGGTGGCGCGGGTTCTGTGCGAAAGTTCGGGCGGATGGACCGCGGGCATCCGGCGGCGCTGGGGAAGGCGCGCGCCGCTGATGGCCCGGCCCAGGCAAGCCCAGGAATTCCGAACGTTTTCGCTGTCGAGGTCAAGGTGACAACACGCTTTGCCGTGCTGCGGGCCGCCGTCGTGGCCCTGTCCGTGATTGCCGCCACCCTGCCCGCCCGGGCCGATGAACTGTCGCCGGCCGACGAGGCGATCTACGCCCGCGCCTATGCCGCCGCCGACCGCGGCGCCTGGGACGAGGCGCTGACCGCCGCCAAGGCGGCGCGCAACCCGGCGCTGGCCAAGGCGCTGCAGTGGCGCCGCATGCTGGAGCCGCGGTCGGGCCTGAGCTTTGCCGAGATCTCCCGCTTCGCCTCCGACAACCCGGACTGGCCGCAGCGCACCACCCTGCTGCGGCGGGCCGAGGAAGCCATCGGCCTGCGCGAGGACGCCACCCAGATCTACGCCTGGTTCCAGGACAAGCAGCCGGTCAGCGCCGACGGCTGGATGGCGCTGTCGCAGGCCCTCGACCAGCTCGGCCGCCGCGACGAGCTGACGGCGACGGTGCGCAAGGCCTGGCGCGAGGCCACTTTCGGCAGCGCCCAGGAAAAGTCCTTCGAAGCCCGCTTCGGCCAGCACCTGCGGGCGGAGGACCATGTGGCCCGCCTCGACCGCATGCTGTGGGACCGCGACCTGGACGGCGCCCGCCGCATGATGCGGCTGGTGGATGCCGACCATCGCGCCCTCGCCCAGGCCCGCATCGCCCTCATCGAGAACGCCGGCGGGATCGATGCGGCGGTGTCGCGGGTGCCGGCACGGCTGGCGGACGACCCCGGCCTGCTATACGAGCGCCTGCGCTGGCGCCGCACCAAGGGCATGACCGCCGGCGCCATCGAGCTGCTCGGCCATCGCAATGCCGACAAGGGACGCCCCGAACTGTGGTGGCGGGAACGCGCCATCCTTGCGCGCGAGGCGCTGGACGTGGGCGATTACGCCAACGCCTACCGCTACATCAACGGCCACGAGGCGCAGGCCGGGTCCGCCCTGGCCGACGGCGAATGGCTGTCGGGCTGGATCGCCCTGCGGTTCCTGAAACAGCCGCAGAACGCCCTGCCCCACTTCGAAAAGCTCTACGCCAACGTCACCACCCCCATCAGCCTGTCGCGCGGCGCCTATTGGGCCGGCCGGGCGGAGGAGGCCATGGGCAACGCCGCCAAGGCCGAAAGCTGGTACATGAAGGCGGCCGAGCACGGCACCACCTACTACGGCCAGCTTGCCGCCGGCAGGCTGGGGGACAAGGCCGCCCGCCGCCTGCCCCCGGACCCGCAGCCCACCACCGAGGACATCGCCGCCTTCGAGAAGAAGGAGATCGTCCGCGTCGCGCAGGGGCTGGCGGAAATCGGCCGCGCCGACGATGCCGCCGTGTTCCTGCTGCAGCTGCAGGCGGAAGGCCGCACGCCGGGCCAGAAGCTGCTGGCCGCCCGCCTGTCCGACGCCATCGGCCAGACCCACACCTCCGTCGCCCTGGCCCGCCGGGCGGCGCAGGAAGGGGTGGTGCTGCTCGACAGCGGCTATCCCGTCGCCCACCACCCCAGTGCCGACGGGCTGGAGCGGGCGCTGGTGATGTCCATCATCCGCCAGGAGAGCAACTTCAACACCGGCGCCATCAGCCGCGTCGGCGCCCGCGGGCTGATGCAGCTGATGCCGGCGACAGCCAAGAGCGAGGCGCGCAAGCTGTCGCTCGACTTCTCCGAAGCGCGGCTGCTGACCGATCCGGCCTTCAACGTGGCGCTGGGCTCCAACTACCTGCGGTCGCTGATCGACGAGTTCGGCGGCTCCTACATCCTCGCCATCGCCGCCTACAACGCCGGCCCGTCGCGCTCCCGCCAGTGGGTGCAGCGGTTCGGCGACCCGCGCACGCCGGGCGTCGACCCGGTGGACTGGGTGGAGCTGATCCCGTTCTCGGAAACCCGCAACTACGTGCAGCGGGTGCTGGAAGGGGTGCAGGTCTACCGCCAGCGCCTGGGCGTCGGCGACATCGCCTTCAACATCGAGGGCGACCTGCGGCGCTGACGGCGGCTGATTCCCTCCCCGGCGGTTGTCGGCTACGGTGGATGACCCACCACGCCGCAACCGCCGGGGAGGCTCCGCCGCCATGACCATTTCCGCCGCCGCGCCCGTGCCGGTGGGCGCCTGCGTCTTCGACGCCTACGGCACCCTGTTCGACGTCGCCGCCGCCGCCCGCCACCTGCAGGACCACCTGGGCGACCGCTGGCAGCCGCTGGCCGCCCTGTGGCGGCAGAAGCAGCTGGAATACACCTGGCTGCGCAGCCTGATGGGCCGCTATGCCGACTTCTGGCAGGTGACCGGCGAGGCCCTGCGCTTCGCCCTTGAAAGCCTCGCCATCGCCGATCCCGACGACCGGCTGTATTCCGCCCTCATGGACCTCTACCTGCGGCTCGACTGCTATCCCGAGGTGCCGGCCGTGTTGCGGGCGCTGGCGGACAAGGGCATCCGCCGCGCCGTGCTGACCAACGGCTCGCCGGCCATGGTGCAGGCGGCGGTGCGTCATGCCCGGCTTGAAGACCTGCTGGAAGTGGCCCTGTCGGTGGATGAACTGGCGGTTTACAAACCCGATCCACGGGTCTACCGCCTCGCCTGCGACCGCCTGGACCTGGAACCGGCGCGCATCCTGTTCCTGTCCTCCAACGGCTGGGACGTGGCGGGCGCGGCGGCCTTCGGCTTCCGGGCGATCTGGGTCAACCGCACCGGCCAGCCGCGCGACCGGCTGCCGGCCGGACCGGAGGCGGAGCTGACCACCCTCGCCCCCCTTGCCGATCTGGTGACCCCCGCATCATGACCGAGCCCACTTTCGCCGACATCGCCGCCGCCGCCGACCGCCTCGCCCGCACCGCCGTCCGCACGCCGCTGCTGGAAAGCCCGCTGCTGAACGACCGCCTCGGCTGCCGCCTGCTGGTCAAGGCCGAGCCGCTGCAGCGCACCGGCAGCTTCAAGTTCCGCGGTGCCTACAACGCCGTTTCCGCCCTGCCGGCGGCGCAGCGGGCGAAGGGCATCGTCGCCTTCTCCTCCGGCAACCACGGGCAGGCGGTGGCGGCGGCGGCGCGGCTCTACGGCGTGCCGGCGACCATCGTCATGCCCGCCGACGCGCCCGCCATCAAGATCGCCTCCACCAAGGCCCAGGGCGCCCGCGTCGTCACCTATGACCGCTGGACCGAAAGCCGCGAGGCCATCGGTGCCGCCCTCGCCGCCGAGACCGGCGCGACGCTGGTGCGCCCCTATGACGAGCCGCTGGTCATCGCCGGCCAGGGCACCATCGGCCTGGAACTGGCCGAGCAGGCGGCGGAGGCCGGCGCAGCGGTGGTCGATCAGGTGCTGGTGCCGGTGTCCGGCGGCGGCATGCTGGCCGGCATCGCCCTCGCCCTGGCCGAGCGCAGCCCCCACACCCAGGTGATGGCGGCGGAGCCGGAGGGCTTCGACGACATGGCGCGGTCGCTGGCCGCCGATCACCACGTCAGCAACACCCCCGGCGGCAGCACCCAGTGCGACGCCCTGATGGCCGCCACCCCCGGCGACATCACCTTCCCCATCGCCCGCCGGCTGGTGGCGGGCGGGATCGCCGTCAGCGATGCCGAGGCGCGCCACGCCATGGCCATGGCCTTCCACCTGCTGAAGCTGGTGGTGGAGCCGGGTGGCGCCGTGGCGCTGGCCGCCGTGCTGTCCGGCAAGGTGCCGCGCGACGGCCGCACCATCGCCGTCGTGTGCTCCGGCGGCAACGTCGATGCGGCGGTGTTCCAGCAGGCGCTGGAGGAAACGCCGTCGCCGTTCTGACGCGGACCGCCGCACAGTGTCACGACAAAGGAAAGGGCCGGCTCCCCGACGGGAACCGGCCCTTGATCTTGCTGCGGCTGGCGGAGCGGCGGGCGGGTCAGCCCACGGCCTTCTCCGGCTCGGCGGCTGCGGCTTCGGACTTCTTGCTGTCGGCCAGCACCAGCGGCACGGTGACGGCGGTGGCCGGCACCTCCTGCATGCGGCGGCAGTGGCCTTCCATGAAGGCGCCCGGCTCGATGGCGAGGCTTTCGTGGGTGATGTCGCCGACCATGTGGGCGGTCGCCGCCAGGAACACCGACTTGGCGCGCACCTGACCGGACACCGAGCCGTGGATGCGGACATCATCGGCGGTGATTTCGCCGGTGACGCTGCCATGGGCGCCGATGATCAGGATGCGGCACTCGACGTCGCCCTCGATGGTGCCGTCGACCTGGATCTCGCCGCGGCTGACCAGATCGCCGGTGACCGTCAGGTCGGCGCTGATGATGGAGGGAACCGACTTCACTGCGGTGTTGTCGCCGCGGGTGTCCCGCGCCGGGGTCTTGCTAGCCTTTGAAAACATCGCTGCCGGCCTTGATGAACTTCATGGGATCCTGAGGCTCCCCGTCCACCAGCACCTCGTAGTGCAGGTGCGCGCCGGTGGAGCGCCCGCTGTTGCCGAGAAGCCCGACCTCGTCGCCGCGGTCCACCCGCTGGCCCTTCCTGACGGTGATCTTCGCCAGGTGAGCATAGCGGGTGCGGATCCCCATGCCGTGATCGATCTCGACCATACGACCATACCGGCCACGCCATCCGGCGTAAACAACCTTTCCAGGCGCGGTCACCATGATCTGGCTCTTGTACTTGGAGACCAGATCCAGCCCTTCGTGCACCGCGCTGCGGCCGTTCACCGGGTCGCGGCGGGGACCGAAGGTGGAGGTGATGCGGAAGTCCTCCGCCAGCGGCGCGGTCAGCGGCAGCTGGCGGGCGACACGGCCGAGGGTGTCCAGATGGTCGAGCCGCAGGCTGACGCGGTCCAGGCTGCGGGTCAGCGGCGTCTCGCGCTCGCGCAGGGCATCGTCCGGCACGAAGGGGCCGCCCTGGCCGTAGCGGCGGTTGGCCTTCTCCACCAGCGCCGGCAGGTCGATGCCGGTACGGGCGAGCGACTTCTCCACCTCGCCGATCTTGTCCGACGCCAGTTCGGAGAAGCGGGTGAACAGCGCCAGCTGGGTGTTCTCCATCTCCGCCAGCTGCTTTTCCAGGTCGCCGATGCGCTTGGTCAGGCCGTCGCGTTCCGCCTGCGCCAGGTCGCGCTGCAGGATGACGCGGCGCAGCTCCACCTCGATGCCGTCCAGGTCGGTGGCGACGATCTCGGTGGTGGGGGAACGGCCGAGGTCGCTTTCGAGCATCTGCAGCTGGGCGTAGAGGTCTTCGCGCTCGCGGTCGGCGCGGGCGCGGCGCAGGCCGACCACGTCGCCGGGATCGACCTCAACTGCCGCCAGCTCGACGCCCGAGGTGGCAGCGGCGGCGCCGGCACCGGCGACGGCGGGCTCGTCGCCCTGGCGGGCGGCGCTGGCGATCTCGGTCTTCAGCTTCTTGATTTCACCGGCGAGGTCGGCGCTCTGCTTCTCGATGCGCTCCTTCTCCTCGGCGGTGGAGGCCAGTTCCTCGCGCATGGTGGCCAGGCGCTCGTCCAGGCTGGTGTTCTGGTCCACCAGCGAGACGATGTGCGCGTGGTTGCGTTCCAGGCTGGAGGTGATGGAGCCGATGCGTTCCTTGTAGACCGACACCTGCGCCAGCAGCCCCTTGTAGGCGGCGCGGGCGCGGTTGATCTCGGTTTCCTTGGCGGCGACGATGCGGTCGTGATCAATCACGAAGTAGGACGAGTACGTCACCCAGCCGCCCACGGCCAGACCGGCGGCCACAAGGGCCACCTGGCTGGCGGTGGACAACCGCAGCGACCGCAGCCGCTCGCCCGAGCGCAGGATGATCTGCCGTTCGGGGAAGGCGCGGCGCAGGAAGAGGCCGAGCCTGCTCAGGTTACGCTGTTGCGGATCGAATTGCGACATGGTCTTCCCGTTGGCAACTGTCTCTCCGGCCTCGCGAATGGGCAAGCATCCCGCGCCGGGCGTCCCGACCAGCAGGACCGCGACACCCGAGGGACACCCGCCGGCACCGGCAGGTTACCAACAGCAACGTACCTTCGGCACCCCCTCTACCGCAGGGATCGCGCCCCTCGGCCGGACCGCCCTCACGGTCCGGGTGACCCCGGCAGCCCCACAGCGGAGGCAAGTCCGACCGTCACTCGACGCGCCCATCCGAATGCGGCATGGTAGACCACCCTTCGCAAGGCGCCCACACTCTAGCCGTGGGCTGTAGAAGGTTGCAAGGAAAACCGCTCACCCTGCCGGAATCCATAGACTTCATGACTTCGTCTTTCGATCCGCTTCATGCGCGCGATTCGGTATCGGCGCGACAAATACCGCTGCCCTGGCCGCTGACCATGGTTGTCACTTGGTTCGGCGCCGGCCTCAGCCCGGTTGTGCCGGGCACCATGGGCTCGCTGGCCGCCCTGCCCTTCGCCTGGGTCATTGCAACCCTGGGCGCGCCGTGGATGTTGGTCCCGGCCGGTGTGGCGGTGTTCCTGATCGGCTGGTGGGCGTCGGACGTCTACTGCCGGCTGGCCGGCCTGAAGGACCCCGGCCGCATCGTCATCGACGAGGTGGCGGCGCAGTGGATCACCCTGTCGGTGGCCCCGCCGGAGCTGGTTCCCTACCTGGTCGGCTTCGTGCTGTTCCGCATCTTCGACATGCTCAAGCCCTGGCCCATCAGCTGGGCCGACCGGCGTGTCAGCGGCGGGTTCGGCGTGATGATCGACGACATCCTGGCCGCCGGCTTCAGCACGCCGCTGCTGTGGCTGTTCCTGATCTTCCTGTGGACGTGAGGCCCATGCCCGACACCCTGTTCGACCCGGCCGAATCCTTCGACGCCGCCCTGCTGGATCAGGCGCGCGACGTTCTCGGCCGCTGTTCCGACCGCAAGATGCGCATCGCCACCGCCGAAAGCTGCACCGGCGGGCTGGTGGCCGCCTGCCTGACCTCGGTGCCCGGCTACTCCAGCGTCACCGAGCGCGGCTTCGTCACCTATTCCAACGACGCCAAGAGCGACATGCTGGACGTGCCGGCGGCGCTGATCGAGTCGCATGGCGCCGTCAGCCAGCCGGTGGCGGAGGCCATGGCAGCCGGCGCCATCGCCCGCTCGCGCGCCGATCTGGCGGTGTCGCTGACCGGCGTCGCCGGCCCCACCGGCGGCAGCGCCGAGAAGCCGGTCGGCACGGTGTGGATCGGGGTGTGCCGCCGCGGGCAGCCGCCGCGGGCGCAGCGCTTCCTGTTCCCCGGCTCGCGCGCCGCCGTCCGCCTTGCCAGCGTCAGGGCGGCGCTCGACCTGCTGCGGCAGGAAACCGAGGCGGTGGACGTGGTGAGCGGAGACTGAGGAACGCCGGCGTCAGCGGAAGCTGACCACTCTGTAAGCGTCAGCGGGTGCTGACGATGCGCCCGCCGGGACGCTCGCCATAGAGCGCATGGGCGCGCTTCTCGAAGGCGGCGACCATGCGCGCCACCGCCTCGGAGAACAGGGCGCCCATGATCTTCTGCAGGACGATGGAGCGGAACTCGAAGTCGACATAGAAGTCGATCAGCGTGCCGCCCTCGGCCTCTTCGAAGACCCAGTGGTTGTTCAGGTACTTGAACGGGCCGTCGGTATAGGTGACGTCGATGCGGCACTGCTCGGGCGACAGCGCCACCCGGCTGGTGAACTTTTCCCGCACCATCTTGAAGCCGATCACCAGGTCGGCCCAGAACACATGGCCCTCGCGCCGCTTGATGCGCGACGCCAGACACCACGGCAGGAACTCGGGGTACCTCTCCACATTGGCCACCAGCTGGTACAGCTCGGGCGGCGTATAGGGCAGGAAGCGTTTCTCGGCGTGCGTGGGCATGCCGCCGTTACTCCGCCGCCGGAGCGGTCTTGCCCAGCTGGGCGAGGCGCGCCGCCTTCAGCTGCTCGAAATCACGGTCGGCGTGGTAGGAGGACCGGGTCAGCGGCGACGCCGACACCATGAGGAAGCCCTTGGCGCGGGCCATGCGGGCGTAATCCTCGAACTCGTCGGGCGTGACGAAGCGGTCGACCGCCACATGCTTGGGCGTCGGCTGCAGGTACTGGCCGATGGTCAGGAAGTCGACACGGGCGGAGCGCAGGTCGTCCATCACCTGCAGCACCTCTTCCTTCGTCTCGCCCAGGCCGACCATGATGCCGGACTTGGTGAAGACGTCGGGCGCCGCATCCTTGACCGTATCGAGCAGCCGCAGGGAGCCGAAGTAGCGGGCACCGGGGCGGATGGCCTGATACAGCCGCGGCACGGTTTCCAGGTTGTGGTTGAACACGTCCGGCCGCGCCTCCGCCACCTTGCGGATGGCGCCTTCCTTGTTGCGGAAGTCGGGCGTCAGGATTTCGATGGTGGTGCCGGGGGCATGCTCGCGCACCGCCCCGATCACCTTCACGAAATGGTCGGCGCCGCCGTCGTCCAGGTCGTCGCGGTCGACCGAGGTGATGACGACGTGCCGCAGGTGCATTTCCCGCACCGCCTCGGCGACGTTCTTCGGCTCGTCGGGATCGAGGCGGTTCGGGCGGCCGGTCTTGACGTTGCAGAACCGGCACGCCCGGGTGCAGGTATCCCCCATAATCATCACCGTCGCATGCCGGTTCTTCCAGCATTCGCCGATGTTCGGGCAGGCCGCTTCCTCGCACACGGTGTTGAGCGACAGCTTGCGCATGAGCTGGCGCGTCTCGCCGTATTCCTTGGAGGTCGGGGCCTTGACGCGAATCCACGACGGCTTGCGCTGGTGCGCGGGCTTCGCCTCGGCGTCCGGCTGCGGTGCGGGGGTGGTGATCGGGGTGTCGCTCATGGTGCCCTAGAAATGGATTGCGCGCCCGAAGGCGTCAAGCACGGACTCGTGCATCATTTCCGACAACGTCGGGTGCGGGAAGATGGTATGCATCAATTCCGCCTCCGTCGTCTCCAGGGTTTTGGCGATGGAATAACCCTGGATCAATTCCGTCACCTCGGCCCCGATCATGTGGGCGCCCAGCAGCTCGCCGGTCTTGGCGTCGAACACGGTCTTGACCATGCCCTCCGGCTCGCCCAGGGCGATGGCCTTGCCGTTGCCGATGAACGGGAAGCGGCCGACCTTCACCTCGTACCCCTGCTCCTTGGCCTTCTTCTCCGTCAGGCCGACCGACGCCACCTGCGGGTGGCAGTAGGTGCAGCCGGGGATGCGGCTGCGGTCCATGGGGTGGACGTCGGGCAGGCCGGCGATCTTCTCGACGCAGATGATGGCCTCGTGGCTGGCCTTGTGGGCGAGCCACGGCCCCTGCACCAGATCGCCGATGGCATAAAGCCCCTCGACGCCCGTGCGCAGGTAGCCGTCCACCTGGATGAAGCCGGCCTTGTCCTGGGTCAGCCCCAGGCCGTCGATGCCGATGTTCTCGACGTTGGGCTGGATGCCGACGGCCAGGATCACCCGGTCGACGGTGATCTCGCTCTTCTTGCCGTTCTCGTCGAGCACGGCGGTGACGCTGTCGGTGCCCTTCTTCAGCTCGGCGACCTTGGTGTTGACCTTGATCTTGAGCCCGTCCTTCTCCAGCGCCTTCTTGAGGAAGGCCGAGATTTCCTCGTCCTCCGCCGGCACGATGCGGTCGAGCACCTCCACCACCGTCACCTCGGTGCCAAAGGCGGCGAAGAAGCTGGCGAACTCGATGCCGATGGCGCCGGAGCCGACCACCAGCAGCTTCTTCGGCATGGTGTTGGGCACCAGCGCGTGGCGGTAGGTCCACACCAGCTTGCCGTCGGCTTCCAGGCCCGGGAAGGTGCGGGCGCGGGCGCCGGTCGCCAGGATGATGTGCTTGGCGGAGATGTCGGCCACCGCCTTGCCGTCCTTTTCCACATGCACCTTGCCCTTGCCGGCGAGGCTGCCGTGGCCGTCGAAGACGGTGACCTTGTTCTTCTTCAGCAGGTGCTTGACGCCGCCCGACAGCTGCCCCGCCACCCCGCGCGAGCGCTTGACGATGGCATCGAGGTCGAAGCCCACCCCTTCGGCGCTGAGGCCGAAGGACTTGGCGTGCTTGAAGGTGCGGTAGATGTCCGCCGAGCGCAGCAGCGCCTTGGTCGGGATGCAGCCCCAGTTGAGGCAGATGCCGCCCAGGTGCTCGCGCTCGACGATCGCCGTCTTCATGCCGAGCTGGGCAGCGCGGATGGCGGCCACGTAACCGCCGGGACCGGCGCCGACGACGACCAGGTCGAAGGTGTTTTCGGCCATGGATCAGGTCTCCTTCCCGCCTGTCGGCGTCACAGCATGAGGGTGAGCGGGTCTTCCACGATCGCCTTGAAGGCGGCCAGGAATTCCGCCCCGACGGCGCCGTCCACCACGCGGTGGTCGACCGACAGGGTGCAGGTCATCATGGTGGCGACGGTCAGCGCGCCATCCACCACCACCGGGCGCTGCTCGCCGGCGCCGACGGCCAGAATGCAGCCCTGCGGCGGGTTGATGATGGCCGCGAACTCGCGGATGCCGAACATGCCGAGGTTGGAGACCGAGAAGCCGCCGCCCTGGTATTCCTCCGGCTTCAGCTTGCCGGCGCGGGCGCGCTTGGCCAGGTCCTTCATCTCGTTGGACAGGGTCGCGAGGCCCTTCTGGTCGGCCTTCTTGAGGATGGGGGTGATGAGGCCGCCATCGGTCGCCACGGCGACGGAGACGTCCACGTCCTCCCAGTACAGGATGCCCTCGTCGGTCCAGCTGGCGTTGGCGGCCGGCACGCGGCGCAGCGCCACGGCGACGGCCTTGATGACCAGGTCGTTGACCGACAGCTTGAAGGCGTCGCCGCCCTTGTCGTTCAGCTGCTTGCGCAGCTTCAGCAGTTCGTCGATGCGCAGGTCGATGGTCAGGTAGAAGTGCGGCACCGTCTGCTTGGATTCGGTCAGGCGGCGGGCGATGGTCTTGCGCATGCCCGAGTTGGGCTCCAGGCGGAAGGGCCGGCCCATGGCCACCTGCTCCGGCGTCGCGCTGGCGACCGCCTTGGCGGCGGCAGGAGCCTGCGGCGCGGCCTGGGCGGTCTCCGCCTTGCCCGCAGCGGCGGCGGCGGGAGCGGCCTTGCCGGTGCCCTCCGCCTTGGCCTTCTCCACGTCGGCCTTCACGATGCGGCCCTTGGGGCCGCTGCCGGTGACCTGGGCGAGATCGAGCCCCGCCTCCCGGGCGATGCGCTTGGCCAGCGGGCTGGCGAAGACGCGGTCGCCCTTGGCAGCCGGCGCGGCGGCCGGAGCCTGGGCCTGGGCCGGCTTCGGCGCCTCGGCGGCGGGAGCGGCCGGCTCGGCCTTCGCGGGGGCCGGCGAGGCGGCCGCCTGATCGAGCGCGCTGGCGTCCTCGCCCTCCTCCAGCAGGATGGCGATGGGCTGGTTCACCTGCACCCCATCGGTGCCGTCCGCCACCAGGATCTTGCCGAGGACGCCTTCGTCGACGGCCTCGAACTCCATGGTGGCCTTGTCGGTTTCGATCTCGGCGATGATGTCGCCGGCCGCCACCGTGTCACCTTCCTTCTTCAGCCACTTGGCCAGCTTGCCCTCCGTCATGGTGGGCGAAAGCGCCGGCATCAGGATCTGCGTCGCCATGGTGCGTTGTCTCCTTCGCCGGGCTTACTTGTAGAGGACGGCCTTGGCGGCATCCCGGACCTTCTCGGGCTGCGGCAGGCTGAGTTTCTCAAGGTTGGCGGCGTAGGGCATGGGCACGTCGGCGCCGGTGACGCGGCGCACCGGGGCGTCCAGCCAGTCGAAGCACTGCTCCATCATCACCGCGCTGATCTCGGACCCGATGCCGGCATACGGCCAGCCTTCCTCCACCACCACGATGCGGTTGGTCTTGCGCACGCTGGCGATGATGGTGGTGACGTCGAGCGGGCGGATGGTGCGCAGGTTGATGACCTCCGCCTCGATGCCCTCTTCCGCCAGCAGGGCGGCGGCGTCCAGCGACACGCCGACCATGCGCGAGTAGGCGACGATGGTCACGTCCTTGCCGGCGCGCTCCACCTTGGCCTTGCCGATGGGCAGCACGAAGTCTTCCACGTCGGGCACGTCGAAGCTCTGGCCGTAGAGGATCTCGTGTTCCAGGAACACCACCGGGTTGGGATCGCGGATGGCCGCCTTCAGCAGGCCCTTGGCATCGGCGGCCGACCACGGCGCCAGAACCTTGAGGCCCGGGCAGTGGGCGTACCACGACGCATAGTCCTGGCTGTGCTGGGCGGCGACGCGGGCGGCGGCGCCGTTGGGGCCGCGGAAGACGATGGGGCAGCCCATCTGCCCGCCGGCCATGTACAGGGTCTTGGCCGCCGAGTTGATGATCTGGTCGATCGCCTGCATGGAGAAGTTGAACGTCATGAACTCGACGATCGGCTTCAGCCCGGCGAAGGCGGCGCCGACGCCCAGGCCGGCGAAGCCCATTTCGGTGATCGGCGTGTCGATGATGCGCTTGTCGCCGAATTCGTCCAGCAGGCCCTGGCTGACCTTGTAGGCGCCCTGGTACTGACCGACTTCCTCGCCCATCAGGAACACCGCCTCGTCGCGGCGCATTTCCTCGGCCATGGCGTCGCGCAGGGCTTCACGCACGGTCTGGCGCTTGAACTTTTCGTAGGTCGGTTCCGCCTCCATGGGCGGGGCATAGGCGGTGGTGGTCTCGATCACCGGCTCGTAGAGGTCGCCCAGGTCGGCGGCGCCCGGCTGTTCGGCGGGGGCGGTGTTGCGGCCGGACGGCGGCGCCTGCTCCTCCGGCTTGGCGGGGACCGGCGTGGTGGCCGGGGCGTCACCCTTGGCGGCGGCGGCCTCGGCGGCGGAAGCGTCCTCGCCTTCCTCCAGCAGCACGGCGATGGGGCGGTTGACCTCGACGCCCTCGGTGCCCTCGGGCACCAGGATCTTGCCGAGGATGCCTTCGTCCACCGCCTCGAACTCCATGGTGGCCTTGTCGGTCTCGATCTCGGCGATGATGTCGCCGGCGGCGACGGCGTCACCCTCCTTCTTCAGCCACTTGGAGAGCTTGCCCTCCGTCATGGTCGGCGACAGGGCGGGCATCAGAATTTCGGTAGCCATGGTTACGGTGCGCTCCTATCGCCTCAGGCGTCGACCAGAATGTCGGTGTACAGCTCGGACACATCGGGTTCCGGGCTGTTCTGGGCGAATTCCGCCGCCTCGGAGACGATGGCCTTCACCTCGCGGTCGATCTCCTTCAGCGCGTCCTCGCTCATGCCGCCGTCGAGCAGCTTCTTGCGGACGTTGTCGATGGGGTCGTGTTCCGACCGCATCTTGGAGACCTCTTCCTTGGTCCGGTACTTGGCCGGGTCCGACATGGAGTGGCCGCGGTAGCGGTAGGTCTTCATTTCCAGGATGTAGGGGCCGTTGCCCTCGCGCACGTAGTCGATGGCGTCCTGGGTTTCCTGGCGCACGGTGGTGACGTCCATGCCGTCCACCGCCTTGCCGGGAATGCCGTAGGCATGGCCGCGTTCGTGCAGGTCGGGGCGGGCCGAGTGGCGCTCCACCGAGGTGCCCATGCCGTACTTGTTGTTCTCGATGATGTAGACCACCGGCAGCTTCCACAGGGCGGCCATGTTGAAGCTTTCGTACACCTGGCCCTGGTTGACGGCCCCGTCGCCCAGGTAGCAGTAGCACACGCCGTTGTCTTCCCGGTACTTGTGGGCGAAGGCGAGGCCGGTGCCCAGCGGCACCTGGGCGCCGACGATGCCATGGCCGCCGTAGAAGCCCTTCTCGCGGCTGAACATGTGCATGGAGCCGCCCTTGCCCTTGGAATAGCCGCCGCGGCGCCCGGTCAGTTCGGCCATCACGCCCTTCGGGTCCATGCCGGTCGCCAGCATGTGGCCGTGGTCGCGGTAGCTGGTGATGATGGTGTCGCCGGGGTTGGCGCAGGCCTGCACGCCCACCACCACCGCTTCCTGGCCGATGTAGAGGTGGCAGAAGCCGCCGATCAGGCCCATGCCGTACAGCTGCCCCGCCTTCTCTTCGAAGCGGCGGATCAGCAGCATGTCGCGGTAGTAGGATTTGAGGTCGTCAGGGGTGATGGAGACGTCGCCCTGGCGGGCGGGGGACCTGGGCTTGCGCCGTTGAGTAGCCATGTTTCCTCCCCGGAATGACGGCGGATGGCGGCCGCGGGCCGGCCGGTGATCCTCTGAAATTATCGATCACGGGCCGTTTTGCAAGTGCGGCTTCGCGGTAAGTCCTTGTTTTGCAATGCACAAAGCGATGTTAACCGAAATACGGTTAAGTTGCTGGCATCGCAGAGGAATGATGCTGAGCGCAGTGCGGCAAAGGACATGCTGTGTCGCACGCAGGCGGCCGGATGCGCCGGATCGTGCGCCGGCGCCGGCAGAAAGTTTATGGAAATAACCCGGGCCGCCCTGCCCTCACCGCCCGTCCGGGTAGGCCGACGGGCGGGAGAAAAGGCGGATGCAGAGACGAAAACGGCGGAGCCCCGGATCGGGATGCTCCGCCGGCGGGGCGAAATCGCGGGGGCGGCGCCGGGGTCTAGAGACGGTCGGCCGGCAGCACGCGGTCTTCGACGCGGCCCATGTTGAGCATGATGCGGGCGCGTTCTTCCAGCATGTCGGGGTCCAGGCTGTCGGGGCGCAGCAGCATGACGCGGCGCTCCAGCTCCACCTTCTCGGCATGCACGTCGTCGCGGATTTCCTTAGCCTTGGCGATCTCGTTCTTGAGATGCACCCAGGCGATCAGGCCGCGATCACCTTGGACGATGTGGTAGCTGAAATACACCACCGCCCCCATCCCGATCAGGGGCGTGACGGCATAGCGCAAGCGGCGGCGTATTTCGTTCATCAGGGTCATGGGATAGAGAGAATCACGCCGCGATTGCCGCGTCAATTCCTCTTTATGAGCAGATTCAACGAGTCGCGCGGTGTGGCGGAGAAGGCTCACCCGAAAGTCGGGCTATGACCTTCGGCAAGGCCGCAAGCGGCCCTTGCCGGACCGCGCCGCCGCCCCGACCGTTGCAGCAGGGCTCCCGTTGCAGAGAGGACCGCCGGCCGTGCAGCCCCCGCCTTCCTTCGCCCATGCCGTCGCCGCGCCCCACACCGCCGCCGCGTTCGTGGCGGCGCACTACGCCGTGGCCGCGCCGGTCCGCTGCGCGCTCCTGAACCGCGGCTTCAACGACGTCTACGCCGTCACCACCGCCACCGGCGACCGCGCCATCCTCCGCATCTCCGGCCACCGGGGCCGCGGCGACCCCGATGCCGAGGCGGCAGCCGCCTTCCTCGCCCACCTGAAGGGCTGCGGCGTGCCGGTGGCGGCGGCCCGCCCGGCCCGCGACGGCCGCATGGTGACCGGCTTCCCGCGCCCGGACGGCATCCGCCCTGCCGTGCTGTTCGATCATGCCGAAGGCCGCGTGCCGGACCTCGACTCGGCCGATGACGCGGCGCTGCAGGGCATGACGCTGGCCCGCCTTCACGATGCCGCCGACCGCTGGCCGCAGCGGGAGGCGGGACGGGTCCGCCTCGACCTCGACCACCTGCTGCACCGCCCCGCCGACCGCCTGCTCTCCGCATCGATCCTGACCGACGACGCCAGGGCCGTGCTGCGACCCCTGGTCGGCCGGCTGGCGGCGGCGGTGGCAGCGCTGGAGCCGCTCAGCCGCACCCGCTGCCATGGCGACTGCCACGGGCTGAACGCCCGCCTGCAGCCGGGCGGTCCCGGCGGCGGCGAGCAGGCCATGCTGTTCGACTTCGACGACAGCGGCTTCGGTTATCTCGCCTACGACCTGGCCGTCCACCTGTGGGCGCAGGTGTCGTTCGGGCGACGGCGCCATCGGGTGTGGCATGGGTTCGTCGACGGCTACCGCCGCCTGCGGCCCATCGGCCGCGCCGACCTGGAGGCGGTGCATGCCTTCGTCGCCATCCGCCACATCTGGCTGATGGGCGAGTTCGCCGCCCGCCTGGACATCACCGGCCGCGAGCAGATGGCGTGGCTGAGCCGGCAGGGCGACTTCCTGCTGGCGTGGGAGGCGGCCACCATCGGCCCCCGCCTGCCGCTGTAAGCGCTTCGCCTTTAGAACCGCACCTGCAGGCCGAGGGCGAACAGGTTCATTTCATCCTGCACGCCGGGGAAGGTGCCGAACATGCTGGAGCGGTGGTGATAGCGGAACACCGCCGCCGTGCGCTCCCGCCCCGGCAGGTCGAAGGCCAGTTCCCCACCCAGGTAGGACATCCACTGCGACGGGCTGCCGTTGGGGTCGTCTTCCTCCTGCACGAAGCGCGGCACCTTGGTGGCGTAGGACAGGCCGTGCAGGCCGGTCAGGCTGCCGCCGTCCCACCGCCACGTGATGCCGTAGAGGGCGTTCAGTTCCTGGTGGTTGGAGCTGTTGAAGTGCTGCCCGGCCTGCCCCTCCAGCACCACGCTGACGCTGTCCGACAGATCAAGCACGTCGCGGCGCAGGGCCCCCATCACCACCCATGGCCCGCGGTAGCGCAGGTTGCCTTCCAGCAGGATGTCCGACGTGTCGTTGGTGGAGATCGGCCCGCCGTAGAGGGTCGCCGCCCACCGTGGCCGCTCCGCCTCCGGGGTGTCGGCCGCCGCCGGGGCGGCGGGAAGCAGCAGCGCCGCCGACAGGGCGACGGCAAGGGCGGGCAGCAGTTGCAGGCGGCGGGGCAGGACGGGACTCGGCACGGGTAGGGCTCCGGTTGTCACGGCGGCAGGCGCCGCCCATCCAGGCCATGTGGGTGCCGCCGGGCGGATTCCGACTCCGCCGCCGGCGTCACCGCCCCTCCTGCGCCGCCGCCTCCGCCAGCGCCGCCACCGAGCCGCCGGAAATGAGCGGCAGGTGGCGGGTGATGGCCTCTACCGACCAGTCCCACCAGCGCAGGCGCAGCAGGGTCTCGATGTCGGCGTCGGGGAACCGCATGCGCACCACCCGCGCCGGATTGCCCGCCACCACCGCATAGGGCGGCACGTCGGCCGTCACCACCGCCCGCGAGGCGACGATGGCGCCGTCGCCGATGGTGACGCCAGGCATCACCAGGCTGTCGTAGCCGAGCCAGACATCGTTGCCGACGCGGGTGTCGCCCTTGTGGGGGAACTCGATCTCGCCCTCGAACCGCCCGGCCCAGCCGCCGCCGAAGATGAGGAAGGGATAGGTGGACGGGCCGGCGGTGCGGTGGCTGCCGCCGTTCATGATGAAGGTGGTCTTCCAGGCGATGGCGCAGAACCGCCCGATGAGGAGACGATCGCCAATGAAATCATAGTGGTAGAGCACGTTCTTCTCAAAGTGCTCCGGCCCGTCGGGATCGTCGTAGTAGGTGTACTCGCCGACCTCGATCAGCGGGTTGGACAGCAGCGGCTTGAGGAACCCGACCCGCCGCTGGCCGGGCATGGGATAGGGCGTCATGGGGTCGGGCGGCAGAAGGTCGGGAGAGACGGGCATGGGCAATCCGGCCGGGCTGGTGGCTATGGCGCACCAGGGTCCACCGGAACCGCCTCCCCCGCAACCTCCATTACTCGCCGGGAGCCGCGGGGCGCTCGTCCGGCGGCCTGTGACAGACCCCTGGAGTAGGAACCGCTACTCCTTTTTCTTTTTCAACAGACCCGAGGTGGCGTTGTTCTGAGCCGAACCGCGCGAGCCGCTGGCATGACCGAGCGACTTGCCGCCGGTCTTCTTCTGGATCGCGTCCTGAATGTACTGATTGAACTCCTTGGAACCCGGGACCAAATCTTTCTTGGTGGCCTCTTTCTCCAGCGCCTTGAGTTGCGAGGAGCTGTAGGCCCCCAGCTTGTCGACATTCTTCTGCTTGTTAGTGTCTTTCGCCATCCATACCTCCCTGGATATCTCTGACTCCCTGTCAGCACCAGGAACTATGATAGATAGATAGGCAATTGTCTACCTGAGGTGGCGCCACTGCCCCAGCCAGCCGTTGCGTCACCTGAAGCCCTGCACGGGGCGGCGAAGGATCAGAGCACGGACGCAACAGGAAAGGGGCGGCACCCGCAGGCACCGCCCCTTCCTTCAGTCCCGTACCAGCCCGGCGATCAGCCGCGCAGGATGCTGCGGCCGGCGTAGACGGCGGCGTTGCCCAGTTCTTCCTCGATGCGGATGAGCTGGTTGTACTTCGCCAGACGGTCGGAGCGCGACAGCGAGCCGGTCTTGATCTGGCCGCAGTTGGTGGCAACCGCGATGTCGGCGATGGTGGAATCCTCGGTCTCGCCCGAGCGGTGCGACAGCACGGCGGTGTAGCGGGCCTTGTGGGCCATCTCGACCGCCTGCAGGGTCTCCGACAGGGTGCCGATCTGGTTGACCTTCACCAGGATGGAGTTGGCGACACCCTTGGCGATGCCGTCAGCCAGGCGCTCCGGGTTGGTGACGAACAGGTCGTCGCCCACCAGCTGCACGCGACCGCCGAGGGCGTCGGTCAGCATCTTCCAGCCTTCCCAGTCGTCTTCCGACATGCCGTCCTCGATGGAGAGGATCGGGTAGCGGTTGCACAGGTCTTCCAGGTAACGGACATTCTCTTCCGCCGAGAAGGTCTTGCCCTCGCCTTCCATCACGTACTTGCCGTTCTTGAAGTACTCGGTGGAGGCGCAGTCGAGCGCCAGCATGATGTCGTCGCCGGGGGTGTAGCCCGCCGCCTCGACCGCCTGCATGATGAAGCCGAGCGCTTCGTCGGCCGACTTCAGGTTCGGCGCGAAGCCGCCTTCGTCGCCGACGTTGGTGTTGTGGCCGGCGGCGTGCAGCTTCTTCTTCAGGTTATGGAACACCTCGGAGCCCATGCGGACGGCATCGGCGATGCTGTCGGCCGACACCGGCATGATCATGAATTCCTGGATGTCGATGGGGTTGTCGGCGTGCTGGCCGCCGTTGACGATGTTCATCATCGGCACCGGCAGGGTGTGCGAGAAGGCGCCGCCGATGTAGCGGTAGAGCGGCAGGCCGGCCTCTTCCGCCGCCGCCTTGGCGACCGCCAGCGACACGCCGAGGATGGCGTTGGCGCCAAGCCGCGCCTTGTTCTCGGTGCCGTCCAGGTCGAGCAGGGTCTGGTCGATGACCAGCTGGTCCTCGGCTTCCATGCCGGACAGGGCCTGGTAGATCTCGCCGTTGACGCTGTCCACGGCCTTCAGCACGCCCTTGCCGAGGTAGCGGTCCTTGTCGCCGTCGCGCAGTTCCACGGCCTCGTGGGCGCCGGTGGACGCACCCGACGGCACCGCAGCGCGACCGAAGGCGCCGCTCTCCAGGATCACGTCGACCTCGACGGTCGGATTGCCGCGGGAGTCGAGAATCTCACGGCCGTGGATGTCGATAATGGCAGTCATGGCGAGTCCAGCCCTCGAAATGGATTGGGTGGGTCTTTGAACGGGTTCCGTCATAGCCCCCCGGCGGCCGGTTGGCAAGGCAACGTCGGGTGACAGAATGAAAACGCCCCGGGAGGGGTATGGGTGGTCGCGGTATGGCGCGATGTGGAGATGTGTGTATAGTTTGCCGTGACGCGACCATCGCCTGCGCCCTGTCCTGCCGCAAGAGGATCCCCATGCAGCATACCTACCCCGTCGTCATCGAAACCGGCGAAGCAGGGGGCTTTGGCGCCTTCTTCCCCGACCTTCCCGGCTGTGCGGCCGCCGGCGAAACGGTGGAGGACTGCTTCGTGGACGCGCAGCAGGCTCTCGCCTTGCACCTGAAGGGCATGGCCGAGGACGGAGAGACCTTCCCCCGCCCAACTCTCCTTCAGGAGGTCGAGGCCGATGCAGATATTCAGGTCGCGGCGATACTTCTGGCGACCGCCAGCGTTGCCGGACGGACAGCGCGCATCAACATCACCATTGATACGACGCTGCTTTCGGCAATCGATGCGGTGACGACGAACCGCAGCGCCTTTCTCGCCGATGCAGCACTGGAGGCCCTGCGTCGGCGCAGGGCCTCCTGACAGACTGTCAGCCCAGCACCACCGGGTGCTGCTTGGCGACCGCGTCGATCTTCTGCAGCAGGGCCAGCAGCTCCGGCATCTGGCGCAGGGGGATCATGTTGGGGCCGTCCGACGGCGCGCAATCGGGGTCCGGGTGGGTCTCGATGAACACGCCGGCGATGCCGACCGCCACGGCGGCGCGCGCCAGCACCGGCGCAAAGCGGCGGTCGCCGCCGCTGCTCTGGCCCTGGCCGCCGGGTTGCTGCACGCTGTGGGTGGCGTCCATCACCACCGGGCAGCCGGTGTCGTGCGCCATCTGCGGCAGGCCGCGCATGTCGGTGACGAGCGTGTTGTAGCCGAACGACGCCCCCCGCTCGGTGACAATGACGTTGCGGTTGCCGCTGTCGTCCAGCTTCGCCACCACGTTCTTCATGTCCCACGGCGCCAGGAACTGGCCCTTCTTGACGTTGACCACGGCGCCAGTCTCGGCGGCCGCGATCAGCAGGTCGGTCTGGCGGCAGAGGAAGGCGGGGATCTGCAGGATGTCCACCGCCTCGGCCACCGGCTTGCACTGCTCCGCCGTGTGGATGTCGGTCAGCACCGGCAGGCCGAGCGACTCGCGGATCTCGGCGAACACCGGCAGCGCCTTTTCCAGCCCCAGGCCGCGCTTGCCCGAAAGGCTGGTGCGGTTGGCCTTGTCGAAGCTGGACTTGTAGATGAAGCCCATGCCGAGGGCCGCCGTCATCTCCTTCAGCGCCGAGGCGACCTCAAGCGCGTGCTCGCGGCTTTCCATCTGGCACGGGCCGGCGATGAGGGCGAGCGGCAGGTCGTTGCCGAGGGTGACGGAGCCGGCGGAGACGTGACGCACGGGGGCGGCGGCGGTCATTCAGGCCATCCTTCTCGAAGGGGTCCGCAGTCAGCAGGGTGGTCGCCGTCCGCACGGGACGGACGGCGAACCCTCACACCAGGCGCGAGTGCTCGATCGACGCCTTGACGAACGCGGTGAACAGCGGGTGCGGCTCGAAGGGCTTGGACTTCAGTTCCGGGTGGAACTGCACGCCGATGAACCACGGATGGTCCGGGTGCTCCACGATCTCCGGCAGCAGGCCGTCGGGCGACATGCCGGAGAACAGCAGGCCGGCGTCCTCCAGGCGGTCGCGGTAGTTGATGTTGACCTCGTAGCGGTGGCGGTGGCGCTCCATGATACGCTCGCTGCCGTAGACCTGATGCGCCAGGGTGCCCGGCTTGATGTGGCATTCATAGGCGCCGAGGCGCATGGTGCCGCCCAGGTCGTCGTTGGCCTTGCGGCGCACCAGGGTGTTGCCCTGCAGCCACTCGGTCATGATGCCGACCAGCGGCTCCTCCGTCGGGCCGAATTCCGACGAGCTGGCCTTGCTGAGGCCGGCCATGTTGCGGGCCGCCTCGATCACCGCCATCTGCATGCCGAAGCAGATGCCGAGGTAGGGCACCTTGCGCTCGCGGGCGAACTGGGCGGCCTTGATCTTGCCTTCCGCGCCGCGCTCGCCGAAGCCGCCGGGCACCAGGATGCCGCCGACGTTCTCCAGGTGATAGGCGGCGTCTTCCTTCTCGAACACCTGGGCGTCGATCCAGTCGAGCTTCACCTTCACGTTGTTGGCGATGCCGCCGTGGGTCAGCGCCTCGGCCAGCGACTTGTAGCTGTCGAGCAGCGAGGTGTACTTGCCGACCACGGCGATGGTCACCTCGCCTTCCGGCTTGGTCACCCGCTCGCGCACGAATTCCCAGCGCGACAGGTCCACCTTCGGCGCCGCCTCGATGCCGAAGTGCTTCAGCACCTGAACGTCGAGCTTCTCCTCGTGGTAGGAGATCGGCACTTCGTAGATGGTGGAGACGTCCAGCGCCGGGATGACGTTCTCATACGGCACGTTGCAGAACAGGGCCACCTTGCGGCGCTCGCCGTCGGGGATCTGGCGGTCGGCGCGGCACAGCAGCAGGTCGGGCTGGATGCCGACCGACAGCAGTTCCTTCACCGAATGCTGCGTCGGCTTGGTCTTCAGCTCGCCGGCGGTCGGGATGTAGGGCAGCAGCGTCAGGTGGATGAACATGGTGCGCTGCGAGCCCAGCTCGTTCCCGAGCTGGCGGATGGCCTCCAGGAACGGCAGGCCCTCGATGTCGCCGACGGTGCCGCCGATCTCCACCAGCATGAAGTCCTCGTCGTCGATGTCCGACAGGACGAAGGTCTTGATGGCATCGGTGACGTGGGGGATGACCTGCACCGTCCCGCCCAGGTAATCGCCGCGGCGTTCCTTGGCCAGCACGGTCGAATAGATCTTGCCGGTGGTGACGTTGTCCGACCGCTTGGACGGCACGCCGGTGAAGCGCTCGTAGTGGCCGAGGTCGAGGTCGGTCTCGGCGCCGTCGTCGGTGACGTAGACCTCGCCGTGCTGGGTCGGGCTCATGGTGCCCGGGTCGACGTTCAGGTACGGGTCGAGCTTGCGCAGCCGCACCTTGTAGCCGCGAGCCTGCAGGAGGGCCCCGAGCGCGGCGGAGGCCAGGCCCTTGCCGAGAGAGGAGACCACACCGCCGGTGATGAAGATGAAGCGCGTCATGGGAGCCTAACCTTACCTCGAATCACATGGGCCCGCCCCGCGCACCGCGGCGGCGGCCCCGTCTCGACAGACGTAAGAACTGCGGGAGGCGGCCTGTGGGGCCGCCTCCGAAGCGGATAACTCAGCCGCCGGAAATGGGCGCCTGGGGAGCGGCCGGCGCATCGCTCGCCGGAGGCTGCGGCGCCGCCTCGCCCTCGCCGGCCGGCGCCGTGGTGGCCGGGGCGCGGTCGAGGATGGTGTCGACGCGCGAGCGGCCCTCGTTGGCGAGCAGCGCCAGCGTCATGCTGGTGACGAAGAAGCACGCGGCCAGGATGCCGGTGGTGCGGGTAAGCGCGTTGCCGGCAGCGCGACCGCTGATGAGGCCGCCACCGCCGCCGCCGCCGCCCATGCCGAGCCCGCCGCCTTCGGACCGCTGCAGGAGAATCAGTCCGACCAGCGCAATGCAGATCAGCAGATGGATGACGAGTACGACAGTGATCATCGGTCTTCCAAAACCCAAACGCGGACGCGGGCCGATCCTGAAAGGGGGCCGGCCCCGTCCGCCATGTCCGAAATGGTCGAGCGCTGTTTTAGTGCGCCGCGCGCCGCAAGGCTAGGGGTAAATCATCCGCCCTGCCCTGCGGCACCGGCACGAAGGCGCTTACGGGCAGGCCTGGGCGATGGCCCAGAAGTCTTCCACCTTCAGGCTGGCACCGCCCACCAGGGCGCCGTCGACGTCCGCCAGGGCCAGCAGTTCGCGGGCATTGTCGGGCTTCACCGAGCCGCCGTAGAGGATGCGCAGGCGGGCCGCCTCGTCGCCCAGGCGGGTGTGCGCCTGCTTGCGGATCTCGGCATGCACCTCGGCCACGTCGTCGGGGGTCGCCACCTTGCCGGTGCCGATGGCCCACACGGGTTCATAGGCGACCACCGTGTTGTCGGCGGTGGCGCCGTCGGGCAGGCTTTCCAGCAGCTGGCTGGTGACCACCGCCAGGGCCTCGCCGCGGTCGCGCTGGTCCAGCGTCTCGCCGATGCAGACGATGGCCTTCAGGCCGGCGGCGTGGGCGGCGGCGGCCTTGGCCTTCACCACGGCGTTGCCCTCGGCATGGTCCTGCCGGCGCTCGGAATGGCCGACGATGACGAAGCTGGCGCCGATGTCCTTCAGCATCCAGGCGGAGGTATCGCCGGTGTGGGCGCCCTTCTCATGGGAATGGCAGTCCTGGCCGCCGACCAGCAGGGCGGAGCCGGTGGCGGCGGCGGCAACATCGCCCACCAGGGTCATGGGCGGGCAGACGAGCATGTCGAAGCCCTGCTGGCCGGAACGCAGGTGGGTCAGCAGACCCTCCACCAGCTTCAGGCCGTCGGCGCGGAGGCCGTTCATCTTCCAGTTGCCGGCAATCAGGGGACGGCGCGCGGTCATGATGGTTCTATCCCTCCTTGAATCGGGTGGCGGAAGCTCTACCACAGGCGCCAACGCTTGACCACCGCCGCCGGGCGGGCCATCTCCTGCCGACGGCGGGGACTTTCTCGGGTTGCCGGGCCGGCTCCCGCCCCATAAGATGCCGGACCCAAAGACTTTCCACAGAGACGGACACGTCCCCGCACCATGCTCGACAGGCTTCGCAAGGGTGCCTCCACAGGTCCCGCCAAAGTCCTCTTCATTCTCCTGATCCTCAGCTTCGGCATCTGGGGCATCGGCGACGTGGTGCGCGGTGTGGGCGGCAACCCGGCCGCCATCAAGGTCGGCGATGTCGAGGTGTCGCCGCAGGCCGTGCAGGCCGCCTTCCGCCAGGAAGTGGACCGCATGCGCCGCGCCGTCGGCCCCGAGATGACGGTGGAACGGGCCCGCGAACTCGGGCTGCTCGATGCCACTATCGCCCAGCTGGCCCGCCAGGCGGTGGTCGAGGCGGCGGCCAAGGATCTCGGCATCGTCATCAGCGACGGCGAGCTGAACCGCGAGCTGCAGCAGGTGCCGGCCTTCCGCAACGCCCAGGGCCAGTTCGACCGCGTGCTGTTCGCCCGCGTGCTGCAGCAGAACAATCTGAATGAAGAGCGCTTCCTGCTCGACCTGGAGCGCGACATGGTGCGCGACGCCCTGCTGGGTTCCGCCGCTGCCGGTGCCGTGGCGCCGGCGCCGCTGGTGGCGCCGCTGGTCGCCTACCAGGGCGAGGAGCGCGAGGCGGTGGCGGTGTTCATCGCCGCCGACGCCCAGCCGGCGCCGCAGGCGCCGTCCGACGAGGCGCTGCAGGAGGTCTACCAGGACTCCCTGCCCGCCTTCACGGCGCCCGAGTACCGCCGCCTGACGGCGCTGGTGATGCGCCCGTCGCAGCTGGCCGAGCGGGTGGAGATCAGCGACGACCAGATCCGCGCCGAATACGACGCCCATATCGAAGACCTGCGCCAGCCGGAAACCCGCATCGTGCAGCAGGTGGTGGTCGACGATCAGCAGACCGCCGAGACCATCTCCCAGGCCGCTCAGGCCGGCCGCACCCTCACCGCCGCCGCGTCCGAAGCCGGCGCCAGCCCCATGGACCTGGGCGCCGTCAGCCGCGACGGCTTGCCGGCCGAGGCCGCAGATGCGGTGTTCACCCTGCCGGAAGGCGGCGTTAGCGCGCCGGTGCAGACGCCGTTCGGCTGGCACGTCTTCCAGGTGGCGGAGATCCGCGCCGCCACCACCCCGGCCCTGGAGGACGTGCGTGACGACCTGCGCCGCCGTCTGGCCGAGGATCGCGCCATCGACGCCCTCTATGACGTGACCGCCGCGGTGGAAGACGCCCTTGGCGGCGGCGCCACCCTGGAGGAAGCCGCCGAACAGGCCGGCCTGCCGCTGCTCACCGTCGCCGCCACCGACCGCCGCGGCCAGGACCCGCAGGGCCGCCCGGTCAGCGGCCTGCCGGAGGAAGAGCAGTTCCTGCGCACCGCCTTCGACCTGGAGAGCGGCCGCGAGTCGCTGCTGCAGGAACTCGGCCAGGGCTACTTCATCGTCCGCGTCGACGAGGTGACGCCGCCGACGCCGCGGCCGTTCGACAGCGTGCGCGAGCAGGTGCAGGCGCTGTGGCAGGGCCGTGCCCTGGCCGCCGCCGCCGAGGAACAGGCCAATGCGGTGGCCGAGGCCCTGCGCGCCGGCACGGCGCCGGCCGCCGCCGCCGAGGGCGTCCCCGGCGCCCAGGTGGTGCAGACGCCGCGCTTCACCCGCGCCGCCGATGCGGTGCCGACGCCGGCCGGCATGCTGCCCGACGCCATCGTCGGCGACCTGTTCGTCGGCGCCGAGCCGGGCACCGTCGCCGTCGCCCAGGGTGACGACGGCTGGGTGGTGGCGCGGCTGACTGCCGTCCACCCGCTGCAGCAGCCGACCGAGGCGCCCTTCTTCGCCCAGGCCCGGCGCCAGGTGCAGACCGCCGTTGCCGACGACCTGGCGACGCAGTTCCTCAATGCCTATGCCGAGCGGTTCGGCATCGAAGTGAACCGCGAGGTCATCAACCGTTCCTTCTGATCCCGGCTCCTGGGGCCGCTCCGATCCTCCGGGGCGGCCCCAGGACCATCGTCCCCACCGCTGATTTCAGGATTCGCAGCGCCATGACCGCCCATCCGGACTTTGCCACCTTCGCCGCCCTCCACGCGCAGGGAAAGCCGCAGGTGGTCTGGCGCACGCTGGTGGCGGACCTGGAAACACCCGTGTCGGCCTACCTCAAGCTGGCCGACGGGCAGCCCATGAGCTGCCTGCTGGAGAGCGTGGAGGGCGGTGCCGTGCGCGGCCGCTACTCCATCATCGGCATGAAGCCGGACGTGGTGTGGCGCTGCCGCGGCGATGCCGCCGAGATCAACCGCCGCGCCCGCACCGAGCCGGCCGCCTTCGAGCCCGACGGCACCGCCTTCGACTCCCTGCGCCGCCTCATCGCCGACAGCCGCATCGACCTGCCGGAGCCGCTGCCGCCCATGGCCGCCGGCCTGGTCGGCTACATGGGCTATGACATGGTGCGGCTGGTGGAACGCCTGCCCGACACCAACCCCGACACCATCGGCATCCCCGACGGGGTGTTCATGCGCCCGACGGTGATGGCCATCTTCGACGGCATCAAGGACACCGTCACCCTGGTCACGCCGGTGCGCCCGCAGGACGGCGTCGACGCCCGCGCCGCCTACGATGCCGCCCAGGAGCGGCTGGCCGATGCGGTGGCGGACTTCGAACGCTCCCTGCCCTACCGGCGCGAGCCGCTGCGCGCCGACCGCCCGCTGCCGGTGCCGCAGCCGAGCATGAGCCGCGAGGACTTCCACGCCATGGTGGCGCGGGCCCAGGAGTACATCCTGGCCGGCGACATCTTCCAGGTGGTGCTGTCGCAGCGCTATACGCTGGATTTCGCGCTGCCGCCGTTCCAGCTGTACCGGGCGCTGCGGCGGACCAATCCGTCGCCGTTCCTGTTCCACCTCGACATGGGCGATTTCACCATCGTCGGCTCCAGCCCGGAGATCCTGGTGCGCCTGCGCGACGGCACGGTGACCGTGCGTCCCATCGCTGGCACCCGCCCGCGCGGCGCCACCCCGGCCGAGGATGCCGCCCTGGCCGCCGACCTGCTGGCCGATCCGAAGGAGCTGTCGGAACACCTGATGCTGCTCGACCTCGGCCGCAACGATGTCGGCCGGGTGGCCAAGGTCGGCACGGTGAAGGTCACCGACAAGATGATCATCGAGAACTACAGCCACGTCATGCACATCGTGTCCAACGTGGAAGGCGAGATCGACCCCAAGTACGACGCCATGGACGCCCTGATGGCCGGCTTCCCCGCCGGCACCGTCTCCGGCGCCCCCAAGGTGCGCGCCATGGAGATCATCGACGAACTGGAAAGCCTGCGCCGCAGCTTCTACGCCGGCGCCATCGGCTACATCGCCGCCTCCGGCAGCATGGACACCGCCATCGCCCTGCGCACCTGCGTGGTGAAGGACGGCAGGATGGTCATCCAGGCCGGCGCCGGCATCGTCGCCGACAGCAACCCGGAAAGCGAGTACCAGGAATGCGCCAACAAGGCGCGCGCCCTGATCCGCGCCGCCGAGGAAGCCATGACCTTCGCCGGCCGGTGAAGGTCGCAGCCCAGGCTGATTGACAGCACAACGCCGCCCCGGTCCCCCCGGGGCGGCGTCGTCTTTTGGATCGCGGTAAGGTGCGGCGCCCGGCCCGCCCGTCAGCGGGCGGCCAGCTGCGTGGCGCCGCCGCCGCCGGCGGGCAGGAGGGAAGCGCTGGGCGAGCCCTCCAGGTACTTGGTGGGATCAACGGCCTTGGTGCCCTTGCGCAGCTCGAAGTGAACCTGCGGCCGGTCGACGTTGCCGGTGGCGCCCGACTTGGCGATCACGTCGCCCTTCTTCACCGTCGCCCCACGCGGCACCAGCAGTTCGCTGTTGTGGGCGTAGGCGGTCATCCAGCCGCCGTCGTGCTTGAGCAGCAGCAGGTTGCCGAAGCCCTTCAGCTCGTTGCCGGCATAGACCACGACGCCGTTCTCCGACGCCTTGACCGGGGTGCCGGTGGGGACCGCGATGTTGATGCCGTCGTTGTGCAGGCCCGGACCGGCCGGGCCGTAGCCGGCCAGCACCGGCCCCTTCACCGGCCAGGCGAAGCGCCCGCCGGCGCGGGCCGGGGGCTCACCCACCGGCGCCGGCTTGGCCGGGGCGGTGCCGACCTGCTGGCCGGGCGGCTGGACGGGGCTGGTGGTAGAGGC
>NZ_BAAAEP010000037.1:0-48253 GCF_039523075.1 Caenispirillum bisanense | reverse complement strand
GGCGCCGGCCAGGCCCGGGCTGCGGCGGCGGCGGCTCCGGCTCCGGCGGCTCCGGCCGGCGGCCAGGGCGGCGGCGGCGGCGCGGCGGCGCCGGGCAGCAACTCGGCGGCCGGTCCCGGCCTTGCCCCTGCCCAGGGCACCCTCGGCACCGTCGGCGGCGGCAGCGGCGGCGGCCAGGGTGGTGGCGTCGCGACGGCGGCGGCTCCGGCGGCCGGTCAGGCGCTGCCGGCCGGCTCGCCCGAAGACCAGTACAAGTTTGCCTTCGGCCTGCTGCGCCAGAACGACTACAACCGCGCCGCGTCGGCCTTCGATGCCTTCCTGAAGCAGCATCCGCAGCACGATCTGGCCGGCAACGCCCAGTACTGGCTGGGCGAGACCTATTACGTGCAGGGCTCCTACGACAAGGCGGCGGTCGCCTTCCTGGAGGGCTACCGCACTTATCCGAAGAACTCCAAGGCGCCGGACAACCTGCTGAAGCTCGGCCTCACCATGGCCAACCTGCAGAAGACCCGCGAAGCCTGCGCCGCCTTCGGCCGCATCGGCAGCGAGTATCCGCAGGCCCCCGACGCCATCAAGCGCCGGGCCCAGAGCGAATCCCAGCGCCTGTCCTGCGGCGCCCAGTGACCGCCCGGCGGCGGCGGTGATGACCGGCGACGGCGCCATCACGGCGGAGGCTTTCGCCGCCCTGATGGCGCCGTTCGCGCCCTTCGAGCCGGCACCGCGGCTGGCGGTGGCGGTCTCCGGTGGCGCCGACAGTCTGGCGCTGACCCTGCTGGCCGATGCCTGGGCGCGATCCCGGGGCGGCAGCGTCCTCGCCCTCACCGTCGACCATGGCCTGCGCCCGGAAAGCGCCGCCGAGGCGGCGGGCGTGGCGGCGCAGCTGACGGCGCGGGGCACCGCCCATGCCGTGCTGCCCTGGCAAGGCCCGAAGCCGGCCGCCGACATCCAGGCGGCGGCGCGCGAGGCGCGGTACCGCCTGCTGCGCGAGGCCTGCGCGGCGCGCGGCATTCTCCATCTGCTGACCGCCCATCACCGCGACGATCAGGCGGAAACCCTGCTGCTGCGCCTGGCGCGCGGCAGCGGCCTTTATGGCCTCTCCGGCATGGCGGCGGAAAGCTACCTGCCCGAAGTGCGGCTGCTGCGGCCGTTGCTGCCGGTGCCGAAGGCGACCCTGGTCGCCACCTGCCGCGCCGCCGGCCTCGGGTGGGTGGACGATCCCGGCAACAGCGGCGACCGCCATGCCCGCTCCCGCCTGCGCAGCCTGCTGCCGCTGCTGGCGGCGGAGGGGCTGGCGGCGGAGCGGCTGGCCGCCCCCGCCGGCCGCCTCGGCCGGGCACGGGCGGCGCAGGAGGCGGCGGCGGCGGCGCTGCTGGCCGGCGCGGTGGAGCTTCACCCCCTCGGCTTCGCCTGGATCGACCCGGCAGCGGTGGCGGCAGCGGTGGAGGAAACCGGGCTGCGGGCGCTGGCCGGGGTGCTGGCCTGCATCGGCGGCAGCGGCCATCCGCCGCGCCTCGAGTCGCTGGAGCGCGCCTTCGGGCGCCTCGGCTCCGACGAGCTGACGGTGGCCGGCTGCCGCATCGTGCGCCGCGCCGGCCGCTGGCTGGTCTGCCGCGAGGCGGGACGGGCGGCGCCGCCGGTCGGGCTGGCGGCGGGGGAGTGGGACGGCCGCTGGCGGTGGTCGCCGGGAACGGCGGAGGCGGACGGCATCCGCCTGGGGGCAGTGGGGCAGGCGGGCCTCGCCGCCGTTGCGCGGGAGGCGCGGCAGGGGCTGCCCGCGGTGGTGGTGGAGGCTTTGCCGGCGCTGTGGCGGCAGGGGGCGCTCCTTGCCGTGCCGCCGCTTGGCGTGGGGGGTGAGGCATCTTCCGCATCATGTCCGAGCCTGAGGTTTGCCCCGCGCGTTGCCATGACGTATCTTGGCGGCGGCAGCTTGCGCGGCTTGCGCCATCACCTATGTATGCAGGTGTGAGATTGACCGTGCGGCGGCTCGCGTTTCGGGTGAATCGGCGGCCGCGCGTCTTGAGTGGAAGGGTCTGGACTTGAACTTCAGCAAAAACGTTCTTCTGTGGGTGATCATCGCCGTCCTGCTGGTGGCGCTGTTCAACCTGTTTCAGACGTCTTCCCCGCGCGGCACGCAGGCGCCCGTGGCGTATTCCGACTTCATGGACTACGTCGAACGCAACGAGGTGCGCGACGTCACCATCCAGGGCAACCAGCTCAGCGGCCATTACCAGGATGGGCGGCAGTTCTCCACCTACGTTCCGCCGCAGACCGGCGATCTGGTCTCGACCATGCGGGAACACGGCGTGCGCGTGAACGCCATGCCGTCGGAAGACAACGTGCCGACCTTCTGGGGCATCCTCATCAGCTGGTTCCCCATGCTGCTGCTGATCGCCGTGTGGATCTTCTTCATGCGGCAGATGCAGGGCGGCGGCGGCAAGGCCATGGGCTTCGGCAAGTCCAAGGCGAAGCTGCTGACGGAAAAGTCGGGCCGCGTCACCTTCGACGACGTCGCCGGCATCGACGAAGCCAAGCAGGAGCTTGAGGAAATCGTCGAATACCTGCGCGACCCGCAGAAGTTCCAGCGCCTGGGCGGCAAGATTCCGAAGGGCGTGCTGCTGGTCGGCCCGCCGGGCACCGGCAAGACCCTGCTGGCGCGGTCCATCGCCGGCGAAGCCAACGTGCCGTTCTTCACCATCTCGGGCTCCGACTTCGTCGAGATGTTCGTGGGCGTCGGCGCCAGCCGCGTGCGCGACATGTTCGAGCAGGGCAAGAAGAACGCCCCCTGCATCATCTTCATCGACGAAATCGACGCCGTCGGCCGCCACCGTGGCGCCGGCCTGGGCGGCGGCAACGACGAGCGCGAGCAGACCCTGAACCAGCTGCTGGTGGAGATGGACGGCTTCGAAGCCAACGAGGGCGTCATCCTCATCGCTGCCACCAACCGTCCGGACGTGCTGGACCCGGCGCTGCTGCGTCCCGGCCGCTTCGACCGTCAGGTGGTGGTGCCGAACCCGGACGTGCTCGGCCGCGAGAAGATCCTCAAGGTCCACACCCGCAAGACCCCGCTGGCGCCCGACGTGGACATCCGCATCATCGCCCGCGGCACCCCCGGCTTCTCCGGCGCCGACCTCGCCAACCTGGTGAACGAGGCCGCCCTGATGGCCGCCCGCAAGGGCAAGCGCGTGGTGACCCAGAGCGACTTCGAAGAGGCCAAGGACAAGGTCATCATGGGCGCCGAGCGCCGCTCCATGGTCATGACCGAGGACGAGAAGCGCCTGACCGCCTACCACGAGGGCGGCCACGCCCTGGTGACCCTGAACTGCCCCGAGTACGACCCCATCCACAAGGCCACCATCATCCCGCGCGGCCGTGCGCTGGGCCTGGTGCAGAGCCTGCCGGAGCGGGACCGCATGTCGCACTCGCGCGAGTACCTGGAAGCCTTCCTGGCCATCGCCATGGGCGGCCGCATCGCGGAAGAAGTGGTGTTCGGCAAGGAGAAGGTCACCACCGGCGCCTCGCAGGACATCAAGATGGCCACCGACCGCGCCCGCCGCATGGTCACCGAGTGGGGCTTCTCGGAGAAGCTCGGCCCGCTGGCCTATGGCGAGCCGGAGGGTGAGGTGTTCCTCGGCCATTCCGTCACCACGCACAAGAACATGTCCGAATCGACCGCCCAGATGGTCGACCAGGAGGTGCGCCGCATCGTCGACTCCGGCTACCAGCGCGCCCACACCATCATCACCGAACAGCGGGACAAGCTGGAAGCCATCGCCCAGGCCCTGCTGGAGTACGAGACCCTGAGCGGCGAGGAACTGCGCACCATCTTCTCCGGCGGCACCATCCGCCGCGACGAGGACGTGGGCGGCAGCGCCCCGCAGCCGGCCGCCGGCCGTCGGTCCTCGGTGCCGGTCGCCGGCAAGGACGTCGGCGGCGCCATGGGCCCCGGCCCGGAACCCCAGCCGGGAACCTGATGCCGGTGCAGGGCTCCGTTACCAACCGCCTTGAGGAAAGCCCCGCCCTGCCGCGGGGCTTTTCCCTTTCGCCGTCCGGTCCCGCAGACGACGGCGCGGCCGATATAGGCCGCCGCCTCTACCTCGCCCCCGCCGGGCTGGTCACCGGCAACCGCGCCCGCGCCCTGGTCGCCGCCGGGCGCGGCCGGCCGCTGGCCGGGCGGGCGGAGCTGGCCTTCGGGCTGGTGGCGGTGCTGCTGCGCCGGCCGCAGGGCGGCGCCACCGTCACCCTGTGCGACGAGCCGACCCTGACCGCCTGGGCTGCCGAGGCGGGACCGGATGTGGCGGCCCATGTGGCCGCCGGGCTGGAACGCCTGTCGGCGCCGCGTCCGCCCTTCGCCGGGCTGGCCATGGACCGGCCGCACGTCATGGGCATCCTCAACGTCACGCCCGACAGCTTCTCCGACGGCGGCGACCGCTTCGCTGCCGACACCGCCATCGCCGACGGCCTCGCCATGCTGGAGGCGGGGGCGACGCTCCTCGACGTCGGCGGCGAGTCCACCCGCCCCGGCTCGCAGCCGGTGCCGCCGGACGAGGAAATCCGCCGCGTGGTGCCGGTGGTGCGGGCGCTGGCGGAGCGCGGCGCCTGCGTTTCCATCGACACCCGCAATGCCGCCACCATGGCGGCGGCGGTGGCGGCCGGGGCGCGCATCGTCAACGACGTGACGGCGCTCACCTGGGATGCGGAGGCGCTGGCGACGGTGGCGCGGCTGCGGGTGCCGGTGGTGCTCATGCACATCCGCGGCGAGCCGCAGACCATGCAGCAGAACCCGGTCTACGATGTGGCGCCGCTGGACGTGTTCGACTGGCTGGGCGCGCGGGCGGCGGCGGCGCTGGCGGCGGGGGTGGCAGCGGCCGACATCTGCCTCGACCCCGGCATCGGCTTCGGCAAGACGCTGGAGCACAACCTGGACATCCTGGCGTGGGCCGGCGTGCTGCACGGCCACGGGCTGCCGCTGCTGCTCGGCCTGTCGCGCAAGACCTTCATCGCCCGCCTGAGCCGCGACGAGCCGCCGAAGCAGCGGCTGGCCGGCACCATCGCCGCCGACCAGACCGGCCTTGCCAACGGCTTCCAGATCGTGCGCGTCCACGACGTGGCGGAAGCGCGTCAGGCATGCGCCGTATGGCGGGGGGTCGCCTGCGCCTGACGGCGGGTTGCAAACAGCCGACGTTTGGCGGTAATTCTAGCGCCACTCGGTCGGAGACGATCCACAGGAAACGGAACCCCTTCATGGCCTCCAAGCTGTTCGGCACGGACGGCGTCCGCGGCACCGCGAACGCCTATCCCATGACCGCCGACGTGGCGCTGAAGATCGGCATGGCCGCCGGCGCCCACTTCACCAACGGCGACCATCGCCACACCGTGGTGATCGGCAAGGACACCCGCCTGTCGGGCTACCTGCTGGAACCGGCGCTGACCGCCGGCTTCATTTCGGTCGGCATGGACGTGATCCTGGTCGGCCCCATGCCGACGCCGGCCGTCGCCATGCTCACCCGCTCGCTGCGGGCCGACCTGGGCGTGGTCATCTCGGCCTCCCACAATCCGTTCGAGGACAACGGCATCAAGCTGTTCGGGCCGGACGGCTTCAAGCTGTCGGACGCCACGGAAGAGACCATCGAGCATCTGGTCCACAACGGCCTGGATGCCCTGCGCGTCGGGCCGGAACGGCTCGGCCGCGCGCGGCGCATGGAAGACGCCTCCGGCCGCTACATCGAGTACGTGAAGGGCGTGCTGCCGCGCGACCGCCGCTTCGACGGCCTCAAGGTGGTGGTCGACTGCGCCAACGGGGCCGCCTACAAGGTGGCGCCGCAGGTGCTGTGGGAACTGGGGGCGGAGGTCATCGCCATCGGCGTCGAGCCCAACGGCACCAACATCAACAAGGGTTGCGGCTCGCTCTACCCGGAACGGATGCAGCAGGCGGTGGTCAGCCACGGCGCCGACATCGGCATCGCGCTCGACGGTGACGCCGACCGCATCCAGGTCTGCGACGAGACCGGCCGGATGATCGACGGCGACCAGCTCATGGGCCTCATCGCCATGGCCTGGAAGCGCGAGGGCAAGCTGCAGGGTGATGCCCTGGTGGCGACGGTGATGTCCAACCTCGGTCTTGAACGCTATGTCGAGCGCTGCGGCCTGCAGATGGTGCGCACCAAGGTGGGCGACCGCTATGTGGTGGAGGCCATGCGCGAAGGCGGCTTCAACCTGGGCGGCGAGCAGTCGGGCCACATCGTGCTCGGCGGTCAGGCCACCACCGGCGACGGCCTGATGGCGGGGCTGGAGGTGCTGTCGGAACTGGTGCGCTGCGGCCGGCCGGCCAGCAGCCTGCTGCATGTGTTCGACACCGTACCGCAGCTTCTGAAGAACGTCCGCATGGCCGACCGCGAGGCGGCTGCCGCCGCCATGGGCTCGGCGGCGGTGCAGGATGCGGTGACGGCGGCCGAACGCCGCCTGGCCGCCGCCGGCGGTCGCCTGCTGCTGCGCCAGTCGGGCACCGAACCCCTGGTGCGGGTGATGGCCGAAGGCGATGACGCGGGACTGGTTTCCGAGATCGTCAACGGGCTATGCTCCACCATCGAACGGGAGGCCGCGAAGGAGGCAGCGTGATGCAGGGCAGGGTGCTTATCGTCGCCGGCAGCGACTCGGGCGGCGGCGCGGGCATTCAGGCCGACATCAAGGCGGTGACCTGCCTGCGCGCCTTCGCCATGACGGCGATCACCGCCCTGACGGCGCAGAACACCTGCGGCGTCCACGGCGTCCATCCGGTGCCGCTGCCGTTCATCCGCCAGCAGATCCAGGTGGTGATGCAGGACATCGGCGCCGACTGCATCAAGACCGGCATGCTGGGCGACGCCCCGACCATCGAGACGGTGGCCCAGGCGCTGGAGGAATTCGCCCCCGGCGTGCCGGTGGTGGTCGATCCGGTGATGGTGGCCAAGGGCGGCCATCCGCTGCTGGCGCAGGAAGCGGTGACGGCGCTGAAGGGCCGGCTGGTGCGCGGCGCCGCCCTCATCACCCCCAACCTGCCGGAGGCGGAGGCGCTGCTCGGCCGTCCCATCCGCACCCTGGCGGACATGGAGGCGGCGGCCGACGACCTGCTCGGCCTCGGCGCCGGCGCCGTGCTGCTGAAGGGCGGCCATCTGGCGGCGGACGAGCGGCTGATGGACCTGCTCATCACCGCCGACGGCATCACCCGGTTCGAAAGCGGCCGCGTCGATACCACCTCCACCCATGGCACCGGCTGCACGCTCGCTTCCGCCGTGGCCGCCGGCGTCGCCCAGGGGCTCGATCTGGTGGCGGCGGTGAGCCGGGCGCGGGACTACGTGCAGGGCGCCATCCACTCCGCCCCCGGCTTCGGCAACGGTCACGGCCCGCTGAACCACGCCCACACGGTACGGCCGTTCGAGCGGCTGTGACCCCGCCGGCGCCGTGCCGCCTCGTTCCCCTCCCGCCGCGCAAGGACCAGCCATGGCCGACGAACTCTTCCGCGACGACGCCTACCTGAAGGACTGCGAGGCCACCGTCACCGACGTGGCGGCCGGCGCCGTGGTGCTCGACCGCACGGTGTTCTACCCCACCGGCGGCGGCCAGCCCGGCGACTGCGGCGTGCTGCGCCTGGGCGAGGGGGCGGAGGTGCGCATCGCCGACACCGTGAAGGACAAGGACAGCGGCGAGATCCTGCACGTCCTGGCCGACGGCGAGACGCCGCCGCCGGTCGGCAGCCGCGTCACCGCCATCATCGACTGGGACCGCCGCCACCGTCACATGCGCATGCACACCTGCCTGCATCTGCTGTGTTCGCTGGTGCCGGGCGCGGTGACCGGCGGCAGCGTCGGCGACGGCAAGGGGCGGCTGGACTTCGACCTGGAGGAAAGCCCGGACAAGGACGACCTCACCCGCCGGCTCAACGACCTCATCGCCGCCGACACGCCGGTGACCCACCGCTGGATCAGCGACGAGGATCTGGCCGCCAACCCTGAAATGGTGCGCACCATGTCGGTGAAGCCGCCGAGCGGCAGCGGCCGGGTGCGGGTGATCGACGTCGACGGGGTGGACCTGCAGCCCTGCGGCGGCACCCACGTCGCCCGCACCGGCGAGATCGGCCCGGTGGAGGTGACGAAGATCGAGAAGAAGGGCCGCCTCAACCGCCGCATCAATCTGGTCCTGCGGGGCTGATCGCCGGCGCGGCGGCGGCATCAACTTCTTCAGACGCACGAGAACCGGCGGGCGGCGCCCGGCATTGATGCCGGTGCGGCCCATCGCGGCGGACAGCGGTCCGGCCGGGCGGGGTGCGCCTGCAGTCGTGTGGAGGCCCTGTGGATCTCGCTGCCCATGCCCCGGCCCTGTTCGTTTTCGCCGTCGTCGTCGTCATCTTCATCGGCTTCATCCGGGAGTGGACGTCGGCCGACATCCTGGCCATGACCGGCGCCGGGGTGCTGATGGTCGCCGGGCTGTTCTTCCCCGAACGGCTCATCACCCCCGACGAGATGTTCCAGGTCTTCAGCAACTCCGGCCCCATCACGGTCGGCGCCATGTTCGTCCTCAGCGCCGCCATGCAGCGCACCGGGGTCATCGCCCAGCTGGCGGCGCTGGTCACGGCGCTGGCGCGGCGGTCGAAGGTGCTGGCGGTGCCGGTGCTGCTGGTGGGGGTGATGGGGGTGTCGGCCTTCGTCAACAACACGCCGGTGGTGGTGGTGCTGACGCCGGTGGTGATCGCCCTGGCGCGGTCCATCGGCCGGGCGCCGTCGCAGCTGCTGATGCCGCTGTCCTACGCCGCCATCATGGGCGGCATGTGCACGCTGATCGGCACCTCCACCAACCTGCTGGTGGCGGCGACGGCGGAGCGGCGGGGCATGGAGGCCTTCCACATCTTCGAAATCTCGCTGCCGGGCATGGTGATGGGGGCGGCCGGAGTGCTCTACATGATGCTCATCGGCCGCCGCCTGCTGCCCGACCGGCCCGCCTTCGGCGACCTGCTGGACACCCGCGCCGGCCGCCGCTTCATCACCGAGCTGCTGATCCTGCGGTCGTCGGAACTGGCGGGCAAGCCGCTGGAGGCGATCATGGGCCCGGATACGGAAATCGTCGACCTGATCCGCAACGGCGTGCCCGTCCGCCCCGCCGACAAGGAGACGGAGCTGAAGCCGGGCGACCGCATCATCGTGCTGACCACGGCGGCGGAGGCGGTGGGCCTGCGTCAGTCGGCGTCGGAGCGTGACGAGGACGACCAGCCGGCCGAACGCCCCAACGCCACCGAACGCGCCCGCATCGCCATGAGCGGGCTGGAAACCGTGCGGCAGCAGGAAACCACCATCCGCGAGGGCATCGTCGGCCCCAACTCGCGCATCTCCGGCCGGCTGGTGGGGTCGCTCAACCTGCGGCGGCTGTTTGACGTGCGCATCCTGGCGGTGCATCGCCACGGCGGCGACATCCTCAGCAACTTCGACCGCCTGCGGCTGGAAACCGGCGACACCCTGCTGCTGGAAGGGCCGCCGGAAGGGCTGAAGCGGCTGTTCGACGCCCGCGACCTGGTGAACCTGAGCGAACCCGAACTGCGCCGCCGGCGGACGGAGCGGGCGCCCATCGCCGTGCTGGCCATTGCCGCCGTGGTGCTGCTGGCGGCCTTCAACGTCATGCCGATCCACGCTGCCGCCCTGCTCGGCGCGGTGGTGGTGGTGGTCACCGGCTGCGTGTCGGCGGAAGAAGCCTATGAAGCCATCGACTGGCGCATCCTGTTCCTCATCTTCGGCATGCTGGCGGTCGGCCTCGCCATGGAAAAGAGCCAGGCGGTGACGCTGCTGGTGGGCGGCATCACCGACATCGCCGGCCGCTTCGGCCCCATCGCGGTGCTGGCGGCGCTGTACGTGATCGGCAGCGTGCTGACGGAGGTGGTGACCAACAACGCCGTCGCCATCGTGCTGACGCCGGTCGCCATCGCCCTGGCGCAGCAGATGGGCGTCGACCCGCGGCCCTTCGTCATCGCCGTCATGTTCGCCGGCAGCGCCAGCTTCGCGACGCCCCTCGGCTACCAGACCAACACCTTCGTTTACGGCGCCGGCAACTACCGCTTTTCCGACTTCGTGCGCGTCGGCCTGCCGCTGAACGTGCTGATGGGGGTGCTGGCGGTGGCCCTGATTCCGCTGTTCTGGCCGTTCTGACCGGCGGCAAGTGGCTCCGTTGACGGCGGCGGGCGGTGCTGCCTAAAGTGCGGCCCCACCCTTGTGGAGCACCGCACCATGACCCTGCCGCCGAAGCCCGCCGTCCGTCCCGCCAATCCGCACTTCTCGTCGGGCCCCTGCGCCAAGCGTCCGGGCTGGTCCGTGGCGGTGCTGGAGGGCGCCCTGCTCGGCCGCTCTCACCGCGCCAAGGAAGGCAAGGCGCGGCTGGAGGAGGTGATCGACCGCACCCGCGCCGTGCTCGGCATCCCGGCCGACTGGCGCATCGGCATCGTGCCGGCGTCGGACACCGGCGCCGTCGAGATGGCGCTGTGGAACCTGCTCGGCCAGCGCGGCATCGACATGCCGGCGTGGGAAAGCTTCGGCCTGGAGTGGGTCAACGACGTGCTGAAGCAGCTGAAGCTGCCCGACGTGCGGGTGCTGAAGGCCGATTACGGCCGCCTGCCGGACCTCTACCAGGTCGACAGCGACCGCGACGTGGTGTTCACCTGGAACGGCACCACCTCGGGCGTGCGGGTGCCGGAGGCAGGCTGGATCGCCGACGACCGCAAGGGCCTGACCCTGTGCGATGCCACCTCCGCCGCCTTCGCCATGGACCTGCCGTGGCACAAGCTGGACGTGGTGACGTGGTCCTGGCAGAAGGTGCTGGGCGGCGAGGCGCAGCACGGCATGCTGGTGCTGAGCCCGCGGGCGGTGGAGCGGCTGGAAAGCTTCGACCCCGGCCGCCCGCTGCCGAAGATCTTCCGCCTGACCAAGGGCGGCAAGCTGATCGAAGGCATCTTCACCGGCGAGACCATCAACACCCCCTCCATGCTGTGCGTCGAGGACGCGCTCGACGGCCTCAAGTGGGCGGAGGAGATCGGCGGCCTGCCGGCGCTCATCGCCCGCTCGGAAGCCAACCTGAAGGCGGTGGCCGACTGGGTGGAGCGCACCGACTGGATGGAATTCCTGGCCGTCGACCCTGAAATCCGCTCCTGCACCGCCATCTGCCTGCGCATCTGCGCCCCCTGGTTCAAGGCCCTGGACGATGCCGCCCAGGCCAAGGTCGCCAAGGCGCTGGCGGCGCTGCTGGAGGCGGAGGGCGTTGCCTACGACATCGGCAGCTATCGCGATGCGCCGGCCGGCCTGCGCATCTGGGGCGGCGCGACGGTGGAGACGGCGGACATCGAGGCGCTGCTGCCGTGGGTCGAATGGGCCTATGCCCAGGTGGCCGCGCAGCACGCCTGACGGCGGCGGCAGAGCGACACCCTCCTGGCGTGTTGCAGTGCAAAAGAGGGCCTGCAAGGGCCCTCTTTTTGTACTAGTATTCGCGCCGCGTGCCGTCGGATCGTGGGGGTCAGGCGCCGCGCCGGGCGCCGTCGGCGCCGGTACTGTGGGGAGTGCTCATGACTCTGTCCATGACCGTTGAGGGCCCTGCCGTCGCCATGACGGCGGAGGACGTGATCGACCTGCTCATCGCCGGCCGCTATCTGGCGGTGCCGGAGGGCGGCGACGCCGTCGGGCGCAAGCTGAAGCAACTGGCCGACCTGCTGCACGCGCGGTCGGTCACCGAGCTGAAGCGGGTGGTCGACATCTCCATCACCTGCAGCGAGGCGGTGGTGGCGACGGCCGAAATGACGCGCGACGTGCGGGATGTGGAAAACCGCACCCACGCCATCGCCTCCGCCGCCGAGGAAATGGTGGCGAGCGTCGGCGAGATCGCCCGCTCCACCGATGCCGTTGCCGAGGACGCCAGCCAGGCCCACGGCGCCGCCGCCAGCGCCGCCCAGACCTCGCGTCGGGCCATCGACTCCATGGAAGCCATCGAACGCGCCGTCCAGGACGCCGCCGCCAAGGCCGAAGGGCTGGCGGAAGCGTCCGACCGCATCGGCGAGATCACCCTGCAGATCGAGGCCATCGCCAAGCAGACCAACCTGCTCGCCCTCAATGCCACCATCGAGGCGGCGCGGGCCGGCGAGGCGGGCAAGGGCTTCGCCGTGGTGGCCGGCGAAGTGAAGAACCTCGCCACCCAGACGGCACGGGCGACGGAAGACATCCGCAGCCGCATCGGCGCCCTGCGCCAGGACATGGCGACCATCGTCGACGCCATGCAGGCCGGGGCCGAGGCGGTGGCGCGCGGGCGGGAAATCATCACCCACACCGGCGACGGCATCGGCGACGTGCTGCGCCGCATCGACAGCGTGTCGGAACGCATGGGCGATGTGGCGGAAATCCTCAGCCAGCAGAACATCGCCTCGCGCGAGGTGGCGGACGGCATCGCCGGCATCGCCGCCACCGCCACCACCAACGTCACCAGCATCAACCGGGTGCTCGATGTCATGGACGGCGTGGAGGGCCACGTCACCGCCGGCATCGCCGACCTGCAGAGGCTGGAAATCGCCGACTTCACCGCCCACGTCGCCAAGTCCGACCACGTGATCTGGAAGAAGCGGCTGGCGCAGATGGTGGTCGGGCGCACCACCCTCAACCCGCGCGAACTGGCCGACCACCACACCTGCCGCCTGGGCAAGTGGTACGACAGCCAGACCGACGGCCGCATCACCGGCAACGACGCCTTCCGCCGCCTCGCCATGCCCCATGCCGAGGTGCACCGCCACGGCATCCGCGCCGCCGAGCTGTTCCAGGACGGCAACCTGGACGGCGCCATCGCCGAGATCGAGAAGGTGCAGGATGCCTCGCACGAGGTGCTGCGGCTGCTCGACGGCGTCCTCGCGCGGTAGGCCTGCGGGTGCCGCCGCAGGCCGCGGCGTCGCCCGATTTCCCGTTGCCCCGGCAGGGTAAACGCGGTACACAGCGGAACGCCGGAGCCGCACGCGCGGCCCGGCGGTTCGTTTTTCTCGGGCCGGCCGCAACCGACCACAGGACGACATCGCGCGATGACCGATACCGACACCAAGGCCCTGCTGCCCGCGGGTCTGCGTGACCTTCTGCCGCCCGCAGCCGCCTTCGAGGCCTCGGTGGTGGAGACGCTGGTGTCGCATTTCGGCGCCTTCGGCTACGACCGCGTCAAGCCGCCGCTGATCGAGTTCGAGGAAAGCCTGCTCGCCGGCACCGGCGCCGCCACCGCCATGCAGACCTTCCGGGTGATGGACCCGGTGTCGCAGCGCATGCTGGGCGTGCGCGCCGACATCACCGTCCAGATCGCCCGCATCGCCACCACCCGCCTGAAGAAGGAGCCGCGGCCGCTGCGGCTGTCCTACGCCGGGCAGGTGCTGCGCGTCAAAGGCAGCCAGCTGCGGCCGGAACGCCAGTTCAGCCAGGCCGGCATCGAGCTGATCGGCGTCGACACCCCGGCCGCCGATGCCGAAGCCATCGTGCTGATAGCCACCGCGCTGAAGGCGGCGGGGGTGGAGCATCTGTCGGTCGATCTCAACCTGCCGACCCTGGTGCCGGCGGTGTGCGACGACCTTGGCCTGACCGCCGAGGCGCGGGCCGAAGCCCGCCGCGCGCTGGACCAGAAGGACGCCGCCGCCGTCGCCGCCCTGGGTGGCCGTGCCGCCGACCTGCTGGGCGCCCTGCTGAAGGCCGCCGGCACCGCCGACCGCGCCATGGCGGCGCTGCAGGCGGTCGCCCTGCCGGCCGCCGCCGCCGCCGAGCGCGACCGGCTGGCGCAGGTGCTCGATCTGGTGCGGGCGGACCTGCCGGACCTGACGCTGACCGTTGATCCGGTGGAGAACCGCGGCTTCGAGTACCACACCGGCGTCAGCTTCTCGATCTTCGCCAAGGGCGCCCGCGGCGAGCTGGGCCGCGGTGGCCGCTACATGGCGGGCCTCGGCAACGGCCATGGGTTCGAGCCGGCGGTGGGCGGCACGCTGTTCCTCGACGTTGTGCTGTCGGTGGTGCCGCGCCCGCAGGCGCGCCGCCGCGTCTATGTGCCGGCCGGCGCCGTGCTGGCGGAGCGCGCCGCGCTCGCCGATGCCGGCTGGGTGGTGGTGGCCGGCCTGCAGCCGGTGACGGATGTGCGCGCCGAAGCGGCGCGGATGCGGTGCGGCCACGTGTGGGTCGCCGGTTCGGTACAGGAAATCGCGTCCTGACGCGCACGCGGCGCGGCAGGCAAACCCCGGAAACAATTCAGGATCGGGATAGGAAAGATGGCGAACGTCGTAGTCGTCGGATCGCAGTGGGGCGACGAGGGCAAGGGCAAGGTCGTCGACTGGCTGGCCGCCCGCGCCGATGTGGTGGTGCGCTTCCAGGGCGGCCATAACGCCGGCCATACGCTGGTGGTCGACGGTGTCTCCTACAAGCTGAGCCTGCTGCCGTCGGGGGTGGTGCGCGGCACCCTGTCGATCATCGGCAACGGCGTCGTCATCAACCCGTGGGCGCTGATGGAAGAGATCGAGCGCATCGGCGCTCAGGGCGTGACCATCACGCCGGACGTGCTGCGCATCGCCGAGAACGCCTGCCTCATCCTGCCGCTGCACTCGACGCTGGACCAGGCCCGCGAAGTGGCCGCCGGCAAGGGCAAGATCGGCACCACCGGCCGCGGCATCGGCCCGGCCTATGAGGACAAGGTCGGCCGCCGCGCCATCCGCGTCTGCGACCTGGCCGACGAAGCGACGCTGGAAATGAAGGTGGACCGCCTGCTGGCCCACCACAACGCCCTGCTGCGCGGCCTCGGCGCCGAGGAACTGAAGGGCGAGGACCTGCTGGCCGAGCTGCGCGCCCTGGCGCCCAAGCTGCTGCCCTATGCCGAACCGGTGTGGCTGACCCTTGACGAAGCCTACCGCGCCGGCAAGCGAATCCTGTTCGAAGGCGCCCAGGGCGCCATGCTGGACGTCGACCACGGCACCTATCCGTTCGTCACCTCGTCCAACACCGTCGCCGGCATGGCGGCGGCCGGTTCCGGCATGGGTCCGGGCCGTGTCGGCTATGTGCTCGGCATCACCAAGGCCTACACCACCCGCGTCGGCTCCGGCCCGTTTCCGACCGAACTGACCGACGCCATCGGCGACCGCATCGGCGAGCGCGGCCGCGAATTCGGCACCGTCACCGGCCGCAAGCGCCGCTGCGGCTGGTTCGACGCCGTGCTGGTGCGCCAGGCGGTGAAGACCGGCGGCATTGACGGCATCGCGCTGACCAAGCTCGACGTGCTCGACGGCCTGGACGAACTGAAGGTCTGCATCGGCTACGAACTGGACGGCAAGCGCATCGAGTATCTGCCGGCGGCGGTGGCGCAGCAGGAACGCTGCGTGCCGATCTACGAAACGCTGGAAGGCTGGCAGGACAGCACCGAAGGTGCCCGTTCCTGGGCCCAGCTGCCGGCGACGGCGGTGAAGTACGTGCGCCGCATCGAGGAACTGATCGGGGCGCCGGTGTCGCTGCTCTCCACCAGCCCGGAGCGCGAGGACACCATTCTCGTGCACGACCCCTTTACCGGCTGAGTCAGGCCAAATACGCATGGGACTCGCGGGACGTGTTGTCATCCCGCGAGACCATCGGTACCCTGTGCTGCCCCCCTTTGGGGTAAGACAGGTGATCTAAGGGGACCGGATCAATGGCGGCCACGGCGACGGCCAAAGCCTCGCAGAAGGCCACAACGGCGGAGGCCGGCGCACAAAAGCCGGCTACCGGCGCTGCTATGGCGCCGGTGTCTTTGCGCGACCGCTTCGAGATCCAGCCCAACAAGCCGATCCCCGACCTCGACATGCCGAGCGCCAAGGCGTTCGAGGTGCAGGACCGCCGCGGCGCCGGCCGTCCGCTCTATGCCCTGGTGTGCCGGCCCGACATCCTGCAGCGCCATCTGGTGATGCGATCGCTGCGCGGCATGCAGAACGCCGGCATGCTGCAGTTCATCGAAGGCGGCGTGGTCGACTGGATGCCCGCCGGTCGCAAGCTGGTGGTGGCGATCTATGAACGGCCCGCCGGCGGCAAGATGATGCCGGACCTGAACGGCACCTGCGAGGTGGTGCCCGATCAGCTGTTCGCCAAGAAGATCATCAAGCCGCTGCACGCCGCCCTGCAGGAACTGCAGACGCGCGCCACCACCCACCGCGCCATCCGTCCCGACAACATCTACCTGTTCGACACCAAGGGCGACCGGCTGGTGCTGGGGGATTGCGTCACGGCGCCGCCGGGGTTCGACAACGCCGCCATCTTCGAGCCGCTGGAAACGGCCATGTGCATGCCCGAAGGGCGCGGCACCGGCCATTATTCCGACGACATGTTCTCGCTGGGCGTGACGCTGCTGTTCCTCATGCTCGGCCACAACCCCACCCGTGGCCGCTCCGCCGACGAGGTCATGCGCCTGCGCCTGCAGCAGGGCACCTACGCCACGCTGGTGGGCGAGAACCGGGTGCCGATCAGCATGATCGAGGTGCTGCGCGGCCTGCTGCACGACGACAGCCGCGAACGCTGGACCATCGAGACGCTGGACCTGTGGCTCAACGGCCGCCGCATGACGCCGCTGCAGCCGCGCCTGGAAAAGCGGTCGCAGCGCACCCTGAAGATCGGCGAGGTGGAATACGCCACCGCCCGCGGCGCCGCCTGGGGCCTGATGACCAACTGGAGCAAGGCCGGCGCCCTGCTGCAGGAAGGCCGCGTCGAGGTGTGGCTGCGCCGTGGCCTGGAAGACAACGAGAAGGCCGACGCCCTGGTCACCGCCATGAAGGTGGTGGAGGCCATGCAGGGCGACAAGGCGACCATGGCCGACCTGATGATCGCCCGCGCCATCATGGTGCTGGCCCCCGATGCGCCGCTGTGCTTCCGCGACGTGCGCTGCACGCTGGACGGCTTCGGCACCGCCCTGGCGCATGCGGTGCTGCGCAAGGGCGACGTGAAGGCCTTCGCCGACATCATCTCGCGCGAGGTGGTGAAGTTCTGGGTCCAGGCCCAGATGATCTACAACCCGGAATACGCCCAGGCCGACGCCAACTTCAAGGAACTGCGGGCGCTGCTGCTCAACAATGCCAAGGGCTTCGGCATCGAGCGCGTCACCTACGAGCTGAACGAGAACATGCCCTGCCAGAGCCCGTTCCTGGAGGGCGAGTACGTCACCGAGATCAAGGAACTGCTGCCGGCGCTGGAACACGTGTCCAAGGGGGCCGACACCAAGACCTGGCCGGTGGACCGCCACGTCGCCGCCTTCGTCGCCGCCCGTTACGAGCGCGACCTGAAGCCGCAGCTGACGGCCATGAACGAGGGCGGGTCGGAACGCAACGCCCTCGGCATGCTCAGCCTGCTGGCGGTGCTGCAGTGGCGGCTGGGGCCGGAGGCGCTGTTCGGCCTGACCAGCTGGCTCGGCGGGCTGGTGCAGCCGATCATCAACAGCTACCACAGCCGCGAGCGGCGCAAGCGGCTGGAACGGGAGATCCCGCGGGTGGTGCGCAAGGGCAGCCTGCCGGAACTCTACAACCTGCTCGACAACGCCGAGGAACGCGGCTCCGACGGCGAAGGCTTCGCCCGTGCCAAGGCGGAATATGCCGAGGGGCGGCGGCAGGTGGCGGCGCTGGAAACCGGCCAGGCGGCGCGCGACGAGAATGCCTTGCGCATGGGCCACCAGGCGGCGGCCATCGGCTCGGTCAGCATCGGCATGGCGACCATCCTGATCCTGCTGCTCGTGCGGCTGATCTGACGGCGGGGAAGGGGCAGAAGGTCCATGGCGAAAAAGCCGGCGAAATCCGCCGCCTCCTCGGGCGGCAAGAAGAAGGGCGGACTGGCGAGCGGCCTCGGCATGCTGGTGATGGGCGTGCCGCTGGTCATCCTGTTCCTGCCCACCGTGGTGCTGCTGATGTTCGCCATGCTGCCGACGGTGGTGGCCTACATGGTGGAGCGCGGGCCGCACCGCTACGGCTTCATCTGCGTCGGCGGGCTGAACTTCGCCGGCGTCGCGCCCTATCTGCTGAACATGTGGTTCGAGCGCCACGACATCACCATGACGCTCGACATCCTCTCCAACGTCTTCGCGCTGATGATGATATACGGCGCCGCCGCCTTCGGCTGGCTGCTGTACACGGCGACGCCGTCGCTGGTGGGCTCGTTCCTCAGCCTCACCTCCAGCCGCCGCATCGCCGCCCTGAAGGCGCAGCAGCGCAAGCTGATCGAGGACTGGGGCCCCGAGGTCATGCAGTCGGACGAGGACATCGGCAGCGAAGCCGCCTCCAAGGGTCCGGCAACGGTGGGCGGCGGCGCCATGCGCTGAGGCGCCGGCGGGTTCAGCCGTCGCCGCGCAGGGCCGCCAGCAGGGCCAGGAAGTCGGCCGGCGGCGGGCTTTCGAACCGCAGCCGCTCGCCGCTGACCGGGTGGACGAAGCCGAGGACGCCGGCGTGCAGCGCCTGCCGCCGGAACCCCTCCACCGCCGCCACCTGCCCGGCGCTCATGCCCCGGCGGCCGGGCTTGCGGGCCTTGCCGTAGAGCGGATCGCCCACCAGCGGATGGCCGAGACTCGCCATGTGGACGCGGATCTGGTGGGTGCGGCCGGTTTCCAGCGTGCAGTCGATGAGGGCGGTGTCGCCGCCCAGCGCCTCCACCACCCGCCAGTGGGTGGTGGCCGGCTTGCCGCCGCTCTTCACCACCGCCATCTTCTGGCGGTTGGACGGGCTGCGGCCGATGGCGCCTTCCACCGTGCCGGCGCGCGGCTGCGGCAGGCCCCAGACGATGGCGCGATAGACCCGCTCGATGTCGTGGCGGGCGAACAGGGCGGCGAGGCCCTGGTGGGCGCGGTCGGTCTTCGCCGCCACCAGCAGGCCGCTGGTGTCCTTGTCCAGCCGGTGGACGATGCCCGGCCGCCGCACCCCGCCGATGCCCGACAGGCTGGCGCCGCAGTGGTGCAGCAGGGCGTTCACCAGCGTGCCGTCGGCATTGCCGGCGGCCGGATGCACCACCAGCCCGGCCGGCTTGTCGATGACGATCAGCTCCGCATCCTCGTAGACCACCGCGAGCGGGATGTCCTGCGGCTGCGGCACCGCGTCCTCCGGCGCCGGCACCGTCACCGCCGCCACCTGTCCGGCCCGCACCTTGCGCTTGGCATCGGCGGCGGCGAGGGGGGCGCCGTCCAGGCTCACCTGACCCTCGGCCAGCAGCGCCTGCAGGCGGGAGCGGGTGAGCCCGGCCGCCGCCAGCGCCTCCGCCAGCCACTTGTCGAGCCGCAGCCCTTCCGCCTCCGCCCCGGCGGTGACGGTGAGCGGGGCGGCCCCGGCCAGGGCGTCGTCTTCGTCCTCATCGCCGTCGTCCACCGGCGGCGGCACGGCAGCGGTGGCGGGATCGGCGGGTTGCTGTATCATCGCGGCTCCCGATTGCTGCAGGAAGGATAACGGTCCGTCATGAAAGCGTTGAAGGCCCTGGTTGCGGTCATGGGCATCCTGATCGTGCTCGGTCTGGTGCTGCTCGGCTGGGGCATCTACACCAAGATGCAGCGCCCCGCCGCCGACGTCACCGCCGGCACCGTCCCGGTGGCGCCGCCGCTGGCCGGCGCGGCGACCGATGCCCGCCAGCCGGCGCCGGTGGCGGCTCCGGTGCCGTCGCAGCCCTTCGGCACCGTCACCCTGGCCGAGCCGCCGGGCACGGAGATCCTGGCGGTGGACGTTGCCGAGGGGCGCATCCTGCTGCGCCTGAGCGGCGGCGGCAAGCCCGATCGCGTGGTGGTGCTGCATGGCGCCGACGGCACCCGCCTCGGCACCATCGAACTGTCGGTGCAGCAGTGACGGCCGCCGGCGCCGGCAGCGCGGGGGAGTGGGAGCGCCTCTTCCCCGCCGCCGCCCGCCCGGCGCCGGCCCTCCTGACCCTCACCGCCGCCCAGGCCGACGCCATCCGCTCCGCCGCCGCCGCGGCCTATCCGCACGAAGGCTGCGGGCTGCTGGCGGGGGTGGAGGAGGAGGAGGAGGAGGGGGTGGCCGGCCGGGTGACGCGGGTGGTGGCGGCCGCCAACGTGGCGCCGCGCGCCCACGACCGCTTCGAGATCGACCCGCGCGCCCACCTCGACCTGATGAAGGCCCTGCGCGGCACGGCGGAGCGTCTGCTCGGCCACTGGCACAGCCACCCGGACCACCCGCCGACCCCCTCCGCCACCGATCTGGCGCAGGCGTGGGAGCCGGGGCTGGTGTGGATCATCTGCGCCGTCACCGCCGCCGGCCCCGGCGATCTGGCCGCCTGGAGGCTGACGGGGGAGGGCGACGAACGGCGGTTCGAACCGGTGGTGCTGCGCATCGACGGATGAGGCGGCGGGGCCATCGTTTTTTGCTTGCGCGCCCCTGCGGGATCGCCTAAATACGTGCCTCCCGAGGCCACGTCCCCATCGTCTAGAGGCCTAGGACACCGCCCTCTCACGGCGGCAACCGGGGTTCGAATCCCCGTGGGGACGCCACTCGGCGATCTTATACGTACTGCGCGCCCACGTGCGGCAGCGCGACGGCCTCGTCCCCATCGTCTAGAGGCCTAGGACACCGCCCTTTCACGGCGGCGACCGGGGTTCGAATCCCCGTGGGGACGCCATCACCTGGACACCCCTGTTTCAGGGGAACCCATCCAGGGATTTCAAAGGCTTAGGGACTCTCCCAAAATTGCCGTCATGTCGGATGTGGACCCACTGTGTGGACCCGTCTGGCCATGACCTATCTCGCCCGAAAACCCTCCGGACGCTATCATCTCCGGGTGCGTGTTCCGCGTGACCTGGTGCCTGTGATCGGGCGGCAGGAGATCCGGCGCAGCCTGGGCACCTCCGAACGCCAGACGGCCAGCATCCTGGCTGGGGCGGAGTCGGCGCGCCTGCGGCTGATCATGGGGGAGATGAGGCTGGCGATCGACCAGAACGACGAACTGGCCCTGCGGGCGCTGAAGGCCGAGGTGATGGCCTATGAGGTCCTGATCGAGACCTACAAGAACGAAAAGGCCATGGGCGAGCGCCTCAAGGCCGCCAATGCCCGGCTGAAGGCGGTGTCGCACAATGTCTCGGAGTTCTGCGGACGCTATGCCGAGGCCAGGGAGATCCGGGACAGCCTTCAGGAAGTGGTGAAGTCCCTGGCTGCCGTTGTCCAGCCGAGGACCCCGGCGGACCCGCTCGCCGGCCTGCATCCCGACGCCCGCCAGCCCCTGGACGCCTTGCTCCCCGCCTTCCTGGCCGATGTGCCGCAGCCGCCCAAGCGTCTGGCCGAATACGAAACCGAGTTGGCCCGCTGGCGCCGCGCCAACGGGGATAAGGCGGTCGCTGAGATCACCCGCCAGGACGTCATCCAGTACCATGATCTGCTGTTGTCGGAGGTGAAGCCCCGCAAGGGCGCGACCGTGGCGTCGTGGGTCACCCAGAACAAAGCTCTGTCGTGCATCCGCATGGTCCTTGGTTGGGCGACGGACACCGACCGCCGCCGGGGTGAATTGCCGACGGTTCGGGTATCGCCCAAGGGCGTGACCAAGGCTGAACGCGAGCGGGTCAAGCGGCGGTCCTGGCGGGAGGAGGAGCTGCGGGCCATCTTCGCCGCGCCGCTTTACACCGGCTGCCGGTCTAAGAGCCGTTACAGCGAGCCGGGCGATGAGGTGATGTTCCTGGACGGTCGCTACTGGCTGCCCCTGGTCGCCCTGATGACCGGCGCCCGCCTGGGTGAACTGACGCAACTGCGCCTGTCCGATGTGGTGGAGACGCGGGGCGTGGTGTATCTCAACGTGACCACGGAGGCCTCGGCCGAGGACGACGCCGACGATCAGGCCAAAACGGCCAAGACCGAGAACGCCGTGCGCATGCTGCCGGTGCATCCCGAACTCGGCCGCCTGGGCATCGCCGACTACATCCACGCGCGCCGCAAGGCCGACCCCACCGGCCTGCTGTTCGAGCCCCGCGACTACGGCAAGTTCTTCAACGACCACAACCGCTTCTTCGCCCGCGTGGGGGTGAAGAGCGACGTGACCTCGTTCCACTCCTTCCGCCACACCCACAAGGACATGCTCCGGGCCCTGCGAGACAGCGATTTGCGCGACCGCCTTATGGGCCACGCGCCCCGGTCGGTCGGGGAGGGCTATGGCTCACCGCTGACCGAGGCCGAGGTGGCGGACTTCTTCAAGCTGGTGCGGCCGCCGATTGATCTGGGGCATCTGTATCCGGGGCGGGGGAGGTGATTATTGCTATTCACCTTGGGCGCCAGGATTCGAAGCCAAAAGCATCCTAAACCGTTCCCTCAAAGGACTAATGCGGGCTTCGCAGCCGCCGACTGGTACACAGAGCTGATACACAGGCCGTGGGGTTGAGGGTGGTGGGAAGGTAGGTGGAGGGGGTGGCGGGGTCAAGGCGCCAAGGCACCAAGGCACGGCTCATGAGCCTGCCACTATCTCCGGTCGCCGACGGCTTGGCGAGCTTGAACGAAAGTGGTGCCTTTGCCATCATCGCCCGGCACCACTCGGGATGGCAGGGGGATCCGGATGTCAGAGGCGTTCTTCGAGCGGCCAATTCTCAATTCGCCGTATGAATGCCCGGCGCGGCACTGGGAGTTGGACGCCGACGGCCAGCCGACCAACAAGCTCATCGACTCCCGCCGCCGCTCCGACCTCATCACGCCTGTGCCGAAGCCGAAGAAGCGCAAGACCGCCAAGTCCCAGACCGAGATGGTCCTGGACAGCGGCGATGGCCTGTCCACCGCCGACCAGGAATACAACCCCACCCCGATCATCAACAGGATCAGGGGCCTCGTCGCCTCCTGGCGGTCGCTGCCCAACCCCAAGGACTGGGGTGTTACCCCGGAGACGGCCCGCCTCCTTCAGCATTGGCGGCACCACCCGTTCCAGGGCCCGCGCCCGTTCTTCTGCCAGATCGAAGCCGTCGAGACGGCCATCTGGCTGACCGAGGTCGCCCCCCGCAAGGGTGACATCTGGACCCACATCCGGGGCGCCAACGACCAGGCCAACCCCGAACTCCTGCGTATCGCCCTGAAGCTGGCCACCGGCGCCGGGAAGACCACCGTCATGGCCATGCTGATCGCCTGGCAGACGGTCAATGCCGTCCGCCACCCCGGCAGCAAGACCTTCACCAAGGGCTTCCTGGTGGTGGCCCCGGGCATCACCATCCGCGACCGGCTGCGCGTCCTGCTGCCCAACGATCCGGAGAGCTGAGAGCTACTTCCGCACGCGCGAGATCGTGCCCCACGACATGCTGCGCGACATCGAGCAGGCCCGCATCGTCATCACCAACTATCACGCCTTCCGCCTGCGCGAGCGCCTGGACGTCGCCAAGGGCACCCGCACCGCCCTGGAGGGCTGGCGCAAGGAGAAGCTGCAGACGGTGGAGACCGAAGGGCAGATGCTCCAGCGGGTCATGCCCGAGCTGATGAACCTGCCCTCCATCGTCGTGCTGAACGACGAGGCCCACCACTGCTACCGCGAGAAGCCCGGCAACCACGACATCGATGACCTCAAGGGCGACGACAAGGACGAGGCCAAGCGTAACAACGAGGCCGCCCGCCTGTGGATCTCCGGCCTGGAGGCGGTCAAGCGGGGCATCGGGCGCGGCAAGGGAAAGGGGAATGGCATCAGCGCGGTCTTCGACCTGTCCGCGACGCCATTCTTCCTCCAGGGCTCGGGCTACGCCGAAGGCACCCTGTTCCCCTGGACGGTCAGCGACTTCTCGCTGATGGACGCAATCGAGTGCGGCATTGTCAAACTCCCTCGCGTGCCGGTGGCCGACAACGTGCCCGGCGCCGACATGCCCAAGTTCCGCAATCTCTGGGAGCACATCGGCAAGAAGATGCCTAAGGCCGGGCGCGGCCAGAGCAAGACCCTCGACCCCTTGAGCCTGCCGGCCGAGCTGCAGACGGCGCTGTACGTACTCTACGGCCACTACAAAAAGACCTTCACCCTCTGGGAGGAGGCCGGTATCGGCGTGCCGCCGGTGTTCATCGTGGTGTGCAACAACACAGCCACATCCAAGCTGGTGTACGACTTCATCTCCGGCTTCGAGCGTGCCAACGACGATGGCACCACGGCACTGGAAAACGGCCGTCTGGCCCTTTTCCGCAACTACGATGACTTCGGCAACCGGCTGCCGCGCCCGCGAACACTGCTGATTGACAGCGAGCAGCTGGAGTCCGGCGAGGCGCTGGACAAGAACTTCCGCGATATGGCCGCCGACGAGATCGACCGCTTCCGCCGCGAGATCGTCGAGCGTACCGGCGATATCCGACGTGGCGAAGCACTGACGGACCAGGACCTCCTGCGCGAGGTGATGAACACCGTCGGCAAGCCAAGTCGCCTGGGCGAGCAGATCCGCTGCGTCGTCTCGGTCTCGATGCTGACCGAGGGCTGGGACGCCAACACCGTCACCCACATCCTGGGCGTCCGCGCCTTTGGTACCCAGCTTCTATGCGAGCAGGTCGTCGGCCGTGCCCTGCGCCGCCAGTCCTACGAACTGAATGAGGAAGGCCTATTCAACGTCGAGTACGCCGACGTCCTGGGCGTGCCCTTCGACTTCAACGCCAAGCCGGTGGTCGCCCCGCCGGCCAAGCCGCGCGAGACGGTGCGGGTGCAAGCCGTCCGCCCCGACCGCGATGCCCTGGAGATCACCTTCCCGCGAGTCGAAGGCTACCGCGTCGAACTGCCCGAGGAGCGCCTGAGCGCCACCTTCGGCCCCGACTCCGTGCTGGAGTTGAACCCCGATCTTGTCGGCCCCTCCGTCACCAAGAACCAGGGCATTATCGGCGAGGGGGTCGATCTCACCATCGACCACCTGGAGGACATGCGCCAATCCACCATCCTGTTCCACCTGGCCCGCCATTTGCTCTACCAAAAGTACCGCGACCCCGGCGAGGAGCCGAAGCTGCACCTGTTCGGCCAGCTCAAGCGCATCACCCGCCAGTGGCTGGAGGGCGGCTACCTGCGCTGCATAGCGCGGTACCTTCCCGGCGCAGCTGATCTACAAGGAAATCGCCGACATGGCGGCCGAACGCATCAAGGCCGCCATCACAGAGGCCCTGGTAGGCGAACGCCCCATCAAGGCAATTCTGGACGCCTACAACCCTACCGGGTATACTCGCTTCGTCAACTTCACCACGTCCAAGGAAACGCGGTGGCAGACCGCCCCCGGCCGCTGCCACGTCAACTGGGTGCTCTGCGACAGCGACTGGGAAGCCGAGTTCTGCCGTGTGGCCGAGGCGCACCCGCGCGTGCGCGCCTACGTCAAGAACCACAACCTCGGCCTGGAGGTGCCCTACCTCCTGGGCGGCACACCGCGCAAGTACCTGCCGGACTTCATCGTGCAGATCGACGACGGCCAGGCCGAGCCGCTCAACCTGATCGTCGAGATCAAGGGCTTCCGGGGCGAGGACGCCAAGGAGAAGGCCAACACCATGCGCGCCTACTGGGTGCCGGGCGTGAACAACCTGGGCAAGTTCGGCCGCTGGGCCTTCGCCGAGTTCACGGCCGTGTATGAGATCGAGGCGGAGTTCGGGAAGCTGATCGAGGGATTCACCGCCGTCCAGGCGGCATAGGGGACGAGGACGTGCTGCAGACCGCCTTCAAGACCAATCCGGTAGCCCTGGGGGAGCTTCTCCGCGACTGCGGGAAGGGGAAGATCCAGTTGCCCGACTTCCAGCGCAGCTGGGTGTGGGACGAGGACCGTATCATCGGCCTCATTGCCTCCATCTCCCAGGCCCTCCCGGTGGGCGCGCTGATGACCCTGGAAATGAAGGCCGGCGCCGCCGAGTCCTTCGCCCGCCGCCCCGTCCAGGGGGCCGCGCCAGAGGCCGACAAACAGTACCCCGACCAGCTTCTCCTCGACGGACAGCAGCGCATGACGTCGCTCTACCAGACCTGCATGCGCAAGGAGGTCGTGCAGACCATCACCGCCCGCCAGAAGATGGTGCGCCGCTGGTTCTACATCGACATCGTCAAGGCCCTGCGCGCCGACGTGGACCGCATCGACGCCATCGTGGCCGTGCCCGAAGATCGCCGGATCACCCGCAACTTCAAGAAGGACGTCATCCTCGACCTGTCCACGCGCGAGGCCGAGTTCGAGCACATGATGTTCCCCCTGAACATGGTGTTCGACGTCAATGCCTGGCAGATGGAGTTCTACAACTACTGCTTCCAGCGCCACGACAAGGCGCGCGTGGACCAGTTCAACGAGTTCATGAGCAAGGTCCTTGCCAACTTCACCGGCTACCACGTCCCCGTGATCGCCCTCAGCCACGACACCACCCACGAGGCCGTGTGCCTGGTGTTCGAGAAGGTGAACACCGGCGGCAAGCCCCTGGACGCCTTCGAACTGGTCACCGCCATGTACGCCGGCCGGGGCTTCCGGCTGCGCGACGACTGGCTGGGCACCGCGGAAAAGGAAGGCCTGCAGTCCCGCCTGCAGACCTTCGGCCGCGCCTCCGAGCAGCGCTTCGGGGTCCTGGAGCGCATCTCCAGCACCGATGTCCTGCAGGCCATCGCCCTCCTGCACACCAAGGCGGAGCGGGAAAAGAAGATCGCCGAGGGCGCCAAGGACAACGAGGTGCCGGCCATCCGCGCCACCCGCCAGTCCCTGCTGGATCTGCCCCTGGAGGCCTATCTGGCCTACCGCGAACCCATCGAGGCCGGCTTCAAGGCGGCTGTCAAGTTCCTGCGCCAGCAGAACATCTATCGCGTCATTGACCTGCCCTACCAATCGCAGATCGTCCCCCTGGCCGCCATCCTGACCGAGATCGGCGACCTGTGGGAACACACCGCCGTCAAGGAGAAGCTGGCCCGCTGGTACTGGTGCGGCATCTTCGGCGAACTCTACGGCTCGGCCGCCGAAACCCGCTTCGCCCGCGACATCCAGGAGGTTCCCGCCTGGCTGCGTGGCGGGCCGGAGCCGGCCACAGTGAAGGATGGCGTCTTCCGCTCCGACCGCCTGAAGACCATGCGCACTCGCCTGTCGGCCGCCTACAAGGGCATCCACGCCCTGCTGATGCGCGAAGGCGCCAAGGATTTCCGCAGCGGCCAGGATTTCGGCCAGACGGTCTTCTTCGACGAGTCCGTGGACATCCACCACATCTTCCCCGAGGCGTGGTGCCGCAAGCACGACATCGACAAGACCGAATACGACACCATCATCAACAAGACACCGCTCAGCTACCGCACCAACCGCATCATCGGCGGCGCCGCGCCGTCGGAGTACCTGGGCAGGCTGGAGAAGGGCCGCCCCGGCGACCCGCCCATCGCGGCGCCGGTGCTGGACGGCTACCTGCGGTCCCACTGCATCAACCCTGACCTTCTGCGGGCCGACCAGTTCAAGGCCTTCATGGCCGACCGGGAGAAGCAGTTGCTGACCCTGATCGCCAGGGTCACGGGCCACCAGCTCCTCGGGGCCGAGGAGGCGTCCGACGAGGGCGAGGACGCCCCCGACGACATCCTCCAGGACTCCGGGTTGCTCGCCGATGTTGCGGAATAACAGGACCGCGCCGGGCGCCCGGCACACCGTCACCCAACGGGGTCGGGGAGATTGATTGAGGGAATGGAAGCATGAAAACCGAAATCGTCCAGCAGCTTACGGCCACCTTTGAGGGGCACGCGCAGCACACCGATAACGGTGTCGAGTATTGGCTTGCCCGCGACCTTCAGTCCCTGCTGGGGTACTCCCGATGGGAGAACTTTTGCAACGTTATCACCAAGGCCAAAACCGCCTGCGAGGTGTCCGGCCACGACCCTCTGGACCATTTTGCTGACGTCAGGAAAATGGTCGAGCTTGGCTCGGGCTCGAAGCGGGAGATCGATGATGTCATGCTCACCCGCTTCGCCTGCTACCTGATCGCCCAGAACGGCGACCCCTCCAAGCCCCAGATTGCCTTCGCCCAGACCTACTTCGCCGTGCAGACCCGCAAGGCCGAGCTGATCGAGCAACGGCTTCTGGAAGTCGAGCGCATCGCCGCCCGCCGCAAGCTCAGCGAAACCGAAAAGGAGCTGTCGGGCGTCATCTTCGAACAGACCGGCGGCAACCAGGATTTCGCGCTGATCCGCAGCAAGGGCGATCAGGCGCTGTTCGGCAGAGGCGCGAGGGCCATGAAGGCCCAGTGGAAGGTTCCCGATAACAGGCCGCTGGCCGATTTCGCGCCGACGATCATCCTGAAGGCCAAGGATTTCGCGACGGAAATCACCATTTTCAACGCCCGCGCCCACACCATGACGACCGAGGCCGCCATATCGGCCGAGCATGTCACCAACAACCAGGCTGTCCGCAAGACCCTGCTGGACCGGGGCATCCGGCCGGAGAGTCTGCAGCCGGAAGAAGACATCAAGAAAGTCGAACGCCGCCTAACCTCCGAGGACCGCAAGACCCTTGCCCGCCCGGACAGACTGGAAGACTAACGCCATGCCCAAGGAAATCGGCGTCGAGACGCTGACCCACAAGGACGCCAAGCGGCTGAACATCCCGACGGCGGAGTTCCAGTCCGTCATGGCCGACGAGGACAAGGCGCCCGTCCGCCTGGCCTATGAGCGGCGCAACCGCGACCTTGATCCGCAACTGGTGTGGCGCGGCAAGGATGCCCAGGACGAAACCGACCTGATCGTCCAGGCGCCGCCGCTCTACATCCAGGAAAAGGTCCACCCCAAGGTCCTGATCGAGGACCTCAAGCGCGAGACCAGGGCGCGGGCCAGCCAGGCGCCGGGTGCTGCGCCCGACCTGTTCGCCGACTTCAACGGCCTGCCCGACAAGGAAGCGGCGACCGAGTTCTATCAGCACGCCATCAACTGGAACAACCGCATGATCCTGGGCGATTCGCTCGCGGTCATGGCGTCCCTGGCCGAGCGCGAGGGCCTGCGCGGGCAGGTCCAGTGCATCTATTTCGACCCGCCCTATGGCATCAAGTTCAACTCCAACTTCCAGTGGTCCACCACCAGCCGCGACGTCAAGGACGGCAACAAGGACCACATCACCCGCGAACCCGAACAGGTCCGCGCCTTCCGCGACACCTGGCGAGACGGCATCCACAGCTACCTGTCCTACATCCGCGACCGCCTCACCGTCGCCCGCGATCTGCTGCACGAAAGCGGGTCGATCTTCGTGCAGATCGGGGATGAGAATTTGCACTTGATTCGCTCTTTAATGGAAGAGATTTTCGGAGAAGATAACTACATCAACACTATTGCAGTTAAGAAAAAAGGTTCGACCCTCATTACTGAGAGCGTATTTGACTATATAGTATGGTTTGGGCGTCACTCTGAAATGTTGAAGGTCAGAAGGGTTCTCAGCATTCGCAGGTCCCCTGAAGAAGATGATAAATTCAATACCATAATATCACCTGCGGGCGAGATGCTCCGTGTCGTCTGCATGTCACCCGACGAGAGAAATAATTTGATCAGCAGTGGGTGGGAGTGGGCGCGCGTCAACTACCCCATCGTCAGCCAGCACCCCCATGAAGATCGCAGCAAAGACTACAATTTCCGGGGGAACGGCAAGAGCTGCGGTTCAAATCGCCAGTGGAGCTTCGACAATCCTGCGGGAATGAGGCGTCTTGAGCGAGCTGACCGCTTGTATGATGCAGGCGGAAGGTCTCTCGCCGGTGTTGTATTTCACAAGGATCGCCCAGCCGTTGCGCTGAACAATCTTTGGGATGACGTAAAGGGCGAGGAAAACCCGATATATGTAGTACAGACTACATGGAAAGTTGTCCAACGCTGCCTTCTCATGACAACCGACCCCGGCGATCTGGTCCTGGACCCCACCTGTGGTTCCGGCACCACGGCCTATGTGGCGGAGCAGTGGGGGCGGCGGTGGATCACCATGGATAGTTCGCGCGTGTCCCTGGCCCTGGCGCGGGCGCGCATCATGGGGGCGCGCTATCCCTATTACCTGCTGGCCGATTCCCGCGAGGGCCAGGTCAAGGAAGGCCAGATCACCCGCACGCCGCCCAAGGACACCCCCACCCACGGCGACATCCGCCAAGGCTTCGTCTACGAGCGGGTGCCGCACATCACCCTGAAATCCATCGCCAACAACGCCGAGATCGACGTCCTCTGGGACAAGGCGCAGGAAACCCTGGAGCCCCTGCGCGGCCGCCTCAACACCCTGCTGGGCAAGTCCTGGGAGGAGTGGGAAATCCCGCGCGAGGCCGCCGCCTCCTGGCCCGAGGAGGCGCGGACGGTGCACGCCCAATGGTGGGAGGCGCGCATCCGGCGGCAGAAGGACATCGACGCCTCCATCGCCGCGCGGGCCGAAAGCGAATACCTCTACGACCGGCCCTATGTGGATACCTCCAAGGTGCGCGTGGCCGGGCCGTTCACGGTGGAAAGCCTGTCGCCGCACCGCGTCCTGGCGGTCGATCACGACGACGAGCTGGTGGACATGCTGGAGGCTTCAGAGGGCAAGCGCGCCGCCTCCGGAGAGAGCGAGCAGGCCGACTTCGCCGCCATGATCCTGGAAAACCTCAAGGCCGCCGGGGTGCAGCAGGCGCACAAGGAAAACCGCATTACCTTCACCGCCCTGACCGGCTGGCCGGGCACCTTCATCTGTGCCGAGGGGGCGTTCCTGGAGGGCGACACGCCGCGCCGGGCTGGCATCTTCATCGGCCCGGAGTTCGGCACCGTCTCCCGCCCCGATTTGGTGGCGGCGGCGCGCGAGGCCGGGGATGCGGGCTTTGACGTGCTGATCGCCTGCGCCTTCAACTTCGACGCCCACAGCGCGGAGTTCGACAAGCTGGGCCGCATCCCGGTGCTGAAGGCGCGCATGAATCCCGACCTGCACATGGGCACGGAACTGAAGAGCACCGGCGCGGGCAACCTGTTCGTGGTCTTCGGCGAGCCGGACATCCGCATCCTGCCCTGCGACGACGGGCGGATTCAGGTGAAGATCCGCGGCGTGGATATCTTCCACCCATCGACGGGCGAAATTGAGTCGGGTGGACCCGACACCATCGCCGTGTGGTTCATCGACACCGACTACAACGAGGAAAGCTTCTTCGTCCGCCACGCCTACTTCCTGGGCGCCAATGACCCGTACAAGGCGCTGAAGACGACCCTGAAGGCCGAGGTGGACCGCGAAGCCTGGGACAGCCTGAACAGCGACACCTCCCGCCCGTTCGAGAAACCGAAGTCGGGCCGGATCGCGGTGAAGGTCATCAACCACCTCGGGGATGAGGTGATGAAGGTGTTTGGGGTGGAGTGAGGGAGGGATGATGATTTCCAAACCATTGAATGAAACCCAGAGGCGCTTCAACGACCTTTGCAGGTTGGGCGGTGGCCCCAGAGGTGGCCCAGCACGGTCGAAGGTTCAGGAGCTTCTCCGCTGGTCGGGTCAGAGCCTCAATGAGATCGCCTACCGGGAAGTCGCGGCAGTCATGGACACGTTCTCCGACCGAAATCCATGGCATGTATGTTTTGGAGTTGGGCTTTGCTGGGGCAGGTTCGCAAACCTCAACGATGAGTTTCTTGGAGCTACGTTGAATCTGATGGAAAACTGGAATTCGGACGACCTCAAGGTCGCCCGTAGTTTCCATCTGGAACGAGGCCCCCTGGGACTTGAGCAGTCGCTCGCCGGAGGCAACACCATGTTTGCCTCCACCGTCATGCCCAAACAGCTTCCCACGGACATCGCTGGTTATAGACGCGCCCAGGATCGCTGGCTAGGCCGCGTGATTGGGAAGGATAGGCCGAAGTACGTCGGAAGCTGGAACGCGACCGCCATGTTCATGGTGGCACTGTTCTCGAATAAGCCATTGGCCGATTCGCTAACTACGCAAGAGGTTCTCCTTCCGCCTGGGGGCGCTCTTTACAATGCTTTGTCGATTCTCCATGACGGACACATCCTCTCCAGAGGTCCCGCTGGTAGCGAACTTGATGATCAGGCCTTCGAGCCGGGGGCTATTTATGAAAACAATGAACTTTTTACCGAAATTCTTGGCGGCAGGGCTGGATGGAGCTTGTTGGATGTCCACAGCGGACTCTACATGCTTGGGACTCGATTGCCTGAGACCAATGGGTGGTTCTAGCGGCATGGATGTTCTACTCGGGATGACGAGAATGGCTAGAGATGGCAGGTATTCCAGCTCGTAGCCTACGGGGATGGCTGTACGCCGTCCGCCTGCGGGGCCGCCCCGGCTGGCACTGGGAGCCCAGCGCGCTTGGCCAGGATGCCTATCGGGCGGCCCTGGCTGGGGCGGGCCTGGAGGTCGAGGAGGTGGCGGTCGTCCAGGACTTCACGATCGATCCCCGGCGCGACGGGACTGCCGGCACGCTTGACTTCATCTATGACCGTTGGGGGGAGTGGCTTTACGACACCGAGGCGAAGTGTTGGCGCGCCGCCGACGAGCCCATCACGCGGCCGCCCGGAACGCCGGTGCCGGTGGACAGTGTCGGAATCGCCTTCTCCCTGCCGGAGTTCGGCTGGCTTCCCATCACGCTAACGGCCGGGAACCAGGAAGTGTCCTTCGAGGCCAGCGATGTCTATGATCCCTTTCCCGACCTGATCGTCTGGCTGGAGTCCCTGGCGGCCGGTGCCGATGCCCGGTTGTCCATCGACACCGAGGGAGACGTTTTCGTGGATTTCCATGTTTTCTCCGCTGACGCCCCCTTGGTCCGTCTGCTGGTGCGGATTTACGAACGGGGAGCGGATGGCGGCATCACCCCCAAGGTGGACGTGCTGGTGGACAGGATGTCCCTGGTGCGCACGCTTTATTCCACGTGCATTACCTTCTGGGAGAGCGAGGAGCTGTGCGCTGCGTGGGATAACTGGAACACTGGCAAGGAAGTCGGAGACCTCTGGGTTCCTTACCCCCTGCGGTCGGAACGGTTGGACAGGCTGATTTCGGGGGTAACGTGATGGACTTCCGCATCGCCGACACCTTCACCGCGGCCCTCCAGCGTCTGACGGCGCAGGAGCAGAAGGCGGTCAAGACCACGGCCTTTGACCTGCAACTCGACCCCTCGGCGCCGGGGTTGAGCTTTCATCGGGTGGAGCGGTCGAAGGACCCCGATTTCTGGTCGGTGCGGGTCAACGCGGATCTACGCCTCATCGTCCACAAGACCGCCGACAGCCTGCTCCTCTGCCACGTCGGCCACCACGACGAGGCCTATGCCTGGGCCGAGCGGCGGCGCATCGATCGGCATCCCGCCACCGGGGCGGCGCAACTCGTCACCGTGCCGGAGCGGGTTGAGGAGGCCCGCGCCTCCCGTCGCCGACAGGTGATCGGCCAGCCGGCGGCGCCCGTCCAACCCGCCTTCGATCCGCCCCGCTTCCTGGCCCTGAGCGCCGAGGATATCCTGGGCGTCGGGGTGCCGCCGGACTGGGTGGAGGCCGTCCACACCGCCGGGGAGAGCCGCTTCTTCGACCTCGCCGAACATCTGCCGGCCGAGGCGGTGGAGGCACTGCTCGACTACATGGCCACCGGGGTGCTGCCCTCTCCCGCTGCTGCTACCGACCCGGACGCCGATCCCTTCGACCACCCCGACGCCCGGCGGCGCTTCCGGGTGCTGGAGACCAGCGGCGAACTGGAGCGCGCCCTGGACTATCCGTGGGAGAAGTGGACCGTCTTTCTCCACCCCGCCCAGCGCGACGTAGTGGAGCGGACTTACGGCGGCCCGGCGCGGGTGGGGGGCTCAGCGGGCACCGGCAAGACAATTGTCGCCTTGCATCGCGCCGTTTTCCTGGCCCGCCGCCAGGAGGGGACGCGGGTTTTGCTGACCACCTTCTCCAAGGCGCTGGCCAATGCGCTCAAGGGCAAGCTCCGGTGCCTGGTCGGCAACGAGCCGGACGTGGCCGGGCGCATCACCGTGCAGGCGGTGAACGCCCTGGCCTATGACCTCCATACGCGGATGTTCGGCCAGCCAAACATCGCGCCGGCCTCGGTCATCCAGGCGCTCCTGACCCAGGCGGTGAAGGCGGAGGAGGAGGCGCGGTTCTCGGCCCGCTTCCTGGCCGGGGAGTGGGCCGACGTGGTGGACGCCTGGCAACTGCGGACCTGGGAGGAGTATCGGGACGTCGCCCGCCTGGGCCGGCGGACGCGCCTCGGCGGCCGGCAGAGGGAGGCCCTGTGGGCGATCTTCTCCCGCGTGCGCGCCGGGCTGGCCGAGCGGGGGATGGTGACCTGGGCCGACGTGTTCGGCCGCGTGACGGAGCGGTTGGGCAGGGACGGTCCGGTCTTCGACTGCGCCGTCATCGACGAGGCGCAGGACGTCGGCGTGGCGGAGCTGCGCTTCCTCGCCGCCCTGGCCGGGGGCGGGCCGGACGCCCTGTTCTTCACCGGCGACCTGGGGCAGCGCATCTTCCAGCAGCCGTTCTCCTGGAAGTCCCTGGGCGTGGACGTGCGCGGTCGCTCGCACAGCCTGCGCATCAACTACCGCACCTCGCACCAGATCCGCAGCCTGGCCGACCGCCTGCTGCCCGCCGCCCTGGCCGACGTAGACGGCAACACGGAAAGCCGTGCGGGCGCGGTCTCGCTGTTCGACGGACCGCCGCCGCAGGTGGAGACGTTCGCCGACGAGGAGGAGGAGGCCAAGGCAGTGGCCTACTGGGCTATGGACCTGCTGGAGGAGGGCGTGGCCCCCGACGAGATCGCCGTCTTTGTGCGGTCCGACGCGCAGATGCGCCGCGCCCGCGCCGCCATGAAGGCGGCTGGTATCCCGGCGGTGGAACTGGACGAAAAGGTGGAGACGGCAGTCGGCCACGCCTCCCTCAGCACAATGCACATCGCCAAGGGTCTGGAGTTCCGGGCTGTCGCCGTGATGGCCTGCGACGACGAGGTCATCCCCTCGCCGGAGCGCATCGCGGCGGTGGCCGACGACGCCGACCTGGAAGAGGTCTACGACACCGAGCGCCACCTGCTCTACGTTGCCTGCACCCGTGCCCGCGACCACCTGCTGGTGACGGGGTGGAGCCGGGGTCGGAGTTCCTGGGGGATTTCTGAGGGGGCGGCAGGGGAGGCGGCGCAGGCTGGCACCCGCACTGCGTTGGGGTTACAGTCTCGCGTGAAATCTGTGGTTGCGACGATGGGCCAGATTCTCTGCGATCCTATGCGACGCAGGGACGGGGGATAGGGGGAATCGAGTGACGCCTTTCCAGCACAGCTATCTCAGCTTCATAAACATCATCACGGACAATCTCCGCGACCGCTACCGGGAGGGGTTTCCGGTTCTGAAGGAGCTTGCTCAAAACGCCGACGACGCAGGCGCCTCCTCCGTCGACTTCGTTGTCTTGGACGGTTTGCCAGAGGCTGACAATCCGCTGTTCCGCACTCCGGCGTTGGTGTGCGTCAACGATGGCCACTTCCGGAACAAGGACGCCCGCGGGATCGTCCATATGGCGTTGAGCAGCAAGTCCGACGAGGCCGGGAAGATCGGTAAGTTCGGGCTCGGGCAGAAGGCCGTTTTCCACCTGTGCGAGGCGTTCGCCTTCCTGGCTTCTCCGGGCGACGAGCCAGAGGACCCGGCCTTCCCGCGCGCGAACATTGTCGATCCGTGGGCTGAGGAAGGGATTGGAGACAGGCATTTCCCCGAATGGAACGATTTCGGCGCCGCCGACCGCGGCAAAATTGCCGACGCCTTGGCCAGCATCCTCGACAAGCGCTGGTTCATCCTCTGGGTGCCGCTCAGGATCCCGGGCCACAAGAGGGGCGCTGGGGGCAAGGCGGCGATCATGCAGACAATCCCTGACCCCGGCAAGCTGGCGGAGGAGACTGCGGACGAGGCCGCCTTCGCAGAGCTGCTCCCCTTTCTCGCCAACGTGCGGACCATACGCTCGCACCGCGCCGGTCCAGGTGGTGCGGGGCTGAAGACGCTGATGGAGCTGTCCGTTCCGCAGGGGTCCGGGAGGCTCTCTCGCACGACGGACGATGCGGTCGCGCGCCTGTCCCGCGGCAGCCAAGTGTTGCAAGGGAGGGTCCTCTCCGGCAAGGCGACCAAGGTCGAGTTCGCCGGAATCGAAGAGATGACTTCATCGCCCGCGCTCGCCGCAGCCGCAGCCAGCGCCCATTGGCCCGTCTCCTTCAGGCGGAACGAGGAAACCCTTGAGGACGAAGAAGTCCGGGACAAGTCGGCGCCTCACGCGGCTGTGGCTATCGTCAGGGGACAATCGGGCCGCGATGAAGGGTCGCTGAAGGCCAGATGGGCGGTCTACCTGCCGCTGGATGACGTGGAGAAGGTGTCGTCGCCTGAACTCGCCGGGTTAGACTACACGCTCCTTCTGCACGGGTGCTTCTTCGTTGACGCTGGACGCCGGCATGTCCATGGGCTCGCTGACGACAAGGCTCCTCCCCTCGACGGTGACGAGAACCTTAGGAAGGCTTGGAACGTGGGCTTGCGGGACGAAGGCACGCTCGCGCTGATCCCCGAGGCGCTTGCGGCGTTTGTCAAAACTGCGGCCCCCTCTACGAAAGAGATATCTGGACTGTGCAGGGCCATCCATTCATCGGAGATCTGGCGGCGCCGGAGGGCGGCGGTGACTTCACGCGCTTCCTTTGCCCTGGTGGTGACCCAGTCAGGGGCGACATGGGGCATGATTGGCCCCGAGGACCTGTTGCGTCCGCTTCCCACCCCGCCCGACGAGGACCGGGCCCGCCCATGGACGACATTGCCCCGCCTTGGAGACATCCGCGTCAAGCTGACCTACGCCGAGGCACCGAATCTGCGCCACGCAGGCGCCCAGGATAGATGGACACCGGAGGAGCTTGCCTTGCTCCTGGACGGACTACCCACGGAATCCGTGACCAGGAAGGGGCGGCTGAACTGGCTCACCGACTTTCTGGAGACCGCCGACCCCGGCTGGCGTTCCCAAGAGGCGGTTGGGAGAGCGGTCATCGATGCCGTCCGCCGCGCAGTTGCGGAAGTGGGAGCCGCAGGCGTTACGGCGGTCGCAAAGCCCCTGTCGCGGCTCCTCCGCTACGCGGATCCGGAGCGGCTGCTGTTCCTGCCCACGGCGGCGGCGAAGCCCGAAGTCATCGAAGCCTTGGCAGTGACCCGCAGCAGGGCGATTGTCCTGCGCGAGGACATGAGGCCGGAGGGGCACCTCATCACGGCCCTGACTGAGAGCGACGCATTTCAGTTCCTGGAATGCCTGGACGGCTTGGTGCGCAGTGGGCAGGAGCAGGTCGCGGAGGCGGCCGGGCTGGCCGCGGCCCGGATCCTGAAGGTAATGCTGGATGCCGGCATGGCGTTGAATGGCTCCATGGCGGAATTCAAGGTTATCCGCGTCAGAGACGAGTCAGTGGGGAAGACCGTGGCGGTGAGCGTGGACGAGCTGCAATCTGCGGCCTTGTCCGGCCTGCTGTTCATGCAGAACCCTCCGGGACTCCAAAAGCACGTGCAGTCCGCCATCCGAGGCGCCCGGGTCCTCAGCCTGCAAGGGGTGTCGGACGATTGGCGATGGCTGCGCCCCGATGGGCCCCCTCCGTGCGACGTCCCATCGGCTTTGGCTGCAGTGGCAAAAGCCCCAGCGCTCGCCGGGCCGGCTGCACGGGCGCCCCTGCTGAAGGGGATCGCGCAAAGCGGCAAGGCCGCCTGGGGCAACGAACGGGCGATGCGATATCTCCTTCATGGCGATGCCGCGAGACTGGACGAGAGGGCACCGCTGGTTCGCCTTGAGGAACGAGGGCTGGAGCCTGTCGCAAGGGCTATCATGGAAGCGGCCGGTGAGGCGTGGCGGCTTGTCTCGGTGGAACTGGAGGCAGGTCTCCTTCCGGCGGAGCTGTTGAGCGACCTCAACGTCCGCACCCAGAGCCCCAAAGATTTCCTCAACGCTCACCTGCGCGCCGACCTTGTGGAGTCGCTCTGCGGAATCGAACTTTCCGAGGCCGGCAGGACAGCTGTCCTAGAGGCCGTCGAGGACCCTGAGGTTTGGCGGCGTCTGCCGTTCCACAGGCTCAAGGACGGCCCTGCCTTTGCCTCACTAGAAGGGCACGCGTTCCTTGAGGGCCAATGGCCCGTTCCTGCCTCCATGAAAGGGGCCGTCAGGATCGCCGAGGTCGCCGGGGCGTCGGCACTGCAGTCGCGGCAAAAAGATTTTCTGCCACAATGGAACGCTAGCGGCCAAGCTACGACCGCCTTGTCCCTGCCCGACCCTCACAGGTACGCCACGGAGATACTCAACGCCCTCCAAGACCTCGGGGACAGCGTGCCGGAGACTCTGTCGGAGAGGCTACGCACTACCCAATGGCTGCCCTGTGCGGGAGGACCTGCGGCCCCGCAGGACGTCCTTGATCTTCCCGCCCCGGTTATGTCGGCGGCCCAAGGGGCACTCGGCGGACTCCGGCGGGAAGCGTTTTTTGTCAGGGACGATGTAGACGACGCGGTTTCCGACCACCCTCACTTCACTCGGATGCTGGACATCCACGGAAAGTCAGGCGAGGCCGCGCTGGCACGGCTAGCGCGTGGCATTGAGGCGGTTGGTGGATTGCCTGGCCTGCCGCTGCCGGAAAGGGATGTGGCTGAGGCGGCGGTCCGCCTGTCCGGTAAGCTGCCCGAACAGCCACCGCTATCCGGCTGGCCGGTCCTCATGGCATCGGTCGCCGCGTTCAGTCCTGATGCGGTAATCATGCATCTCATGCCCCATCTGGCCGCTAAACCAGGCATCGAGGATGCGAAGACCGCCATGCTGGCGTGCGCTTGCGTAGCGGACAGAGATGCCCGCCTCCTATTCCGGGCATTCCTGAAGGCGAGCATCCGCGTATGGAGACATGCGCACGCGCTCCCTGACCTCCTCTTCCCGAACGCCGAGGGCGCATGGGTTCCCGCGGACGAGGTTACTGTCTACGCAGACGGCGTGGAGGATCGGCACCTCCTCCACGACGACCTCGCGCGTGACCCGGAGCTTTGCGATCTGCTCCACGACGGACTTGCCGAAGGCGTGGCGGCCTCTGGCACGGCGGGGGATTGCGGGATTGACGATACGGCCTTTTCCGCAGCCCCCGGCATTGTCCGCAGCTATTTCTCGGATTGGGCGGGGAAGGTTCCTCCGGAGATGATCGGCGCCCTGCTGACCCTTCTTGGCGACACACCCGAGTGGCGGGAACTCGCTGGAGAGTTCCTAAAGGAGAGCAACCGCACCGTAGACGCCGTGAGGGCGGAAATGGGGGCGAAGGCCATGGGCGCAGCCAAACTCGGGGAAAGGCGTTTCGCCGTCCGGGTGCTGCCCGAGGCGAAAGTAAAAGTGCGCAACGTTGCCGGCGGCTGGTTTGACGCACCACTCAGACATGAGGTCGAGCATATTTTTGCGGGCCAAGGCCTCCGCCGGTCGAAACGTCTGCCCTCTGGGGAATGGGCAAAATGGATCGAACTGCGGCGGGTCGATCTCACCCGGGACAGGCAGGCGCTCACCGCGATACTTAGGAGTAGCATCCGGAAACTGCTCCAGGACGAGTACGCTCAGTTCGACAGCGTCGTCGTCTCCATGGATCCCCTGCTGGATGATCTCGCCAAAGGTGGACAGGTGGACATCCTGGCCGCCCGGCGCAGGGTCGAGGACAACCTGGAGGACCGGCTTGACACGCTGAAGCTGACGGGGCCTAAGGCGGTCATCGACTGCATGTTTGAGGTTCGGGAATTCCGCAAGCGCGTCGAGGAGGTGGGCGGAGGGCAACTCCGCGAGAACCGCGAAGCCGAGTATCGGGAGGCGCGCCGCAGACTTGCCGTCCTTTTCGCTGCCGACCGGAGTGTTCAGCAAACGGTGTTGGCATCGTTGCGCAAGAGGATGGAGAACGAGTTCGCCTATGGTCCAGCCAGGGTGCCGTTCGAGCTGTTCCAGAACGCTGACGACGCCATGGTCGAGTTGGCCGAGGCCATGCCAGGCAGGAAGGCGCCGGAAATGGTTGAAGTCCGTGTGGACGTCGGCGGCCTCACGTTCGTCCACTTCGGCCGCCCCATTAACGGCACCCTGGGAGCGACGGGCGCAAGGGAAAAGGGGTACGGCGGCGACCTGGAGAAGATGCTGCTTCTGGCGTCCTCGGACAAGTCCCCCGAGGACAATGTGACCGGGCGGTTCGGGTTCGGCTTCAAGGCTGTGCACCTCGTTACCGACAGGCCGCATATTCTCAGCAACATGCTCCGCTGCGACATCGTTGGAGGGCTTCTCCCTGAACACGCCACCCATGAGGAGGTCGAGGCGCTCGCGGCGGGATTGCCTAAAGGCCATCCGCCCACGGTGATCCATCTTCCCACAAGAGAAGATGGGGCGTTCCCGCCGCTCGAAACTGTGGAAGCGTTTGAAGCTCAAATGGGGCTTCTCCCCATCTTTGCCAAGCGTGTCAGGCACGTGAGGCTTTCGATCCCGGAGCGCCCGGTGGAGGCGCATTGGCGCCCCACCAAGGTGAAGGGATACCAGGACGTGGAGGTTGGCGACTTCCTGCTACCGGACGGCCGGCTGGGACGCGCCCTGGTGTTTCGGCTCGGGATTGGAGACGTCCTTCTCCGGTTGGACGCGGGCGGAGTCGGCACGCTTCCGGAGGAGTTGCCGAACGTGTGGTGTACCGCCCCCACAACGGAGACCTGGGGTCTGGGCTATGCGGTCAACGGCCGTTTCAGTGTGGACGTCGGCCGCACCCAGCTGGCAGCTGAAGCGGAGGCGAACGTCCGCCTGTTCGGCGAGCTCGGAATGCGGCTGGCAGACGTCTTGATCGCCCTGTTCGATGCGATGGACGGCGACCCGGTAGGGACAGCCGACACCCTTGGTTTGGGCCGCAGCGACGCAGACGGAGCTGGCAGGTTCTGGCGGACCGCCTTCGAGCGCCTCTCGACCCAGGGGAGCAGACCGGAACTCGTGGCGCGCATCCATTCGCCCGGCGGACTCGCCGCCCTCTGCCGGTCCCGCCCCGCGATCCCCACCGGGCTACCGGGGGCATGGGGCGGATTCGTCGATGCGGACACGGTGAAGGCCGTGGCCGAGGGCGCCCTTGCCGATGAGGAGATCCTGCTCGCGGTTGGATCATGGCCCGAGGCGGCAAAGTGGCTCGGCTCGACGGTTTCTCGGCAAATCGCTTCCGCCCTCGCCTTCATCGACATCAGCGTGCCCGGGCGGCTCACGCTTGCCGATCTCGTCGCCTCTACATTGGGGAACTCCAAAAGGGTGCTCCCGGACGACGCCTCGCGGATCGGGCTGTTGTTGAACGACGGTTTGGACAAGGGGCCTTGCCGTCCAGAGGCCGATGAACTGAGGGCCGCCATCGAAGGATGCCTTTTCCTCTCCGCCACTGGAGTATGGCGCCCTGTGAAGGAGCTCTGGGCGGGCGAACGGGAGAGGACCGACGACCTCAAGGCCCGCTGCCGGTTCGCGCCGCCTGACAGGCTACTGGACGCACAATACGATGAAAGAGGCTTGGACCTCTTTCACTTCGCGCGCGGCCAATCGGGTTTCAGAGGCGACTTGGCAATGCTCGCCCAGTGGGCCAGGGACGCGGCAACACCCTCGGAAAGACTCGCGGTCCTCGAATACCTAGCCGGACAGCATGGTCACAACTTGGCTGACGAACTTCGGAAGGCGTTGCCAGCCTGGATCGGCGACGAGGCTAAATTGCGGGAGAGTGGCCTTCTTGGTGCCCTGAACGACGGCGCGACGGCCGCCCTGTTGGAGCGCCTGTTCCCGAGGCCATCCGGTTGGGACTGGGGGGTCCTCCAGCCCCAACCGGTGGCCGCGCCACGACCGGCCTCCGCCCCACGTTTTTTCCGGCGTCTCTCCGAGTGGTGGGAAGCGAACGGCGAATTTCTGACGGCGGACTACGAAGAGACGGTTTACCCTGGGGGCGTCCTGCCTTCCGGTCTCGATGACCCCTCGACGCTCGAGGGTCGCGAGGGCTGGTTCACTCTGCTGGCTCTGGGGTCCTTCCACACGATGGGACGGGTCCGGGAAGGCCAGCACTCCTCGTTCGTACGACTCTGCCGTCAGCGCGGCTGGTGGAGCACGTTCGTGGAAACGCCGCCGGACGAGCGGCCACAGGAATGGATGAACGTCCTGGAGGATTATTCCGCCGAACAGACCGACGACCAGGAGTTCCGGCTATGGATGCGGTCCTTCGTCGACCTTTACCGCATCAGCCGTTGGTTGGAGCCTATCGCAATGTCCATTCTGTCGCTGGAGAGGCGCGAAGTGCCGACGTCCCCTTCTGCCCTCCTAAGCCCTTCAGCCGATCCAGCGCTCTCCTTTGGCGGCTGGGACGCCCCGACCTTCGTGCGAACACTGGGTATCGGCCATTGCTTTGTGGTCCGGGAGGCCGCCCGTCTCGGGGCTCTCTCCGGACCCCACGTGGCGGAACATTGCTGGATGCCGAGCGGGAGAGTCCGCAGGCTCCTTGAGAGGCTCGGCTGCAGGCTCGACGACGCCGGGAGGGCCGCCGACCGATCGCGGAGGATCTTTGCGTTCGTGAAGGAGAACATGCCGGGGCTCGATGCCACGTTTGGCGGCGCCTACGACCTGCCGCTTCAGATCGTCACCCGGACCGTACACGACTACGACAGGACAACAATGCTTGAGGATCTCGAAGACGCCTTCGAGCTCGGGGACGACGATTAAGGAGACGCAGATGCCGCAGTTCGCCGCCGGCTCTTCCGTAGGCCATTCCAGGTTCGGCTCTGGGACGGTGGAGCTCGACAAGGGAACCACCTCGCTTGTCCGCTTCTCCCACGGGTTTGAGGAATGTCTCAACACGGAGCTCACGGCCAGGACAGGATTTCGGGACTCGCTCGACCGCGGGGATGTTGCCCCACCTCAGGCCGTCATTGCCCGCCTCCAGGCGGCGGCCATCCGCTCCGCAAACGACCAGTGGGGCGTCTTTTCCCGCTCGCGGATCGCCCTGCTCCCGCACCAGCTTTGGGTCTGCCGCAAGGTCCGGCAGGAGTGGCCTACCCGGTGGCTCATCGCCGACGACGTGGGCCTGGGAAAGACGGTTGAGGCCGGGCTGATTCTGCTGCCCCTGATATCAACGGGCATGGTGAGGCGGCTCCTCATCATGTGCCCGGCAGGGCTTGTGGAGCAGTGGCAGCAGCGCATGAGGCAGATGTTCGACATCCGACTGATGCGCTACCTGCCGGAGGCGGACACCGACAAAGCAGACTTCTGGGGAACAGCCTCGATGGTCGTGGCGTCGTTCCATACCCTCAGGCTCGATTCCAACGGCAGGAAAGAAAGGCTTCTGGATGCCGAGCCGTGGGACTTAGTCGTTGTTGACGAAGCGCACCACCTCAATGCCGACGAGAAGCTCGGGCCGACGCTCGCCCACGAACTGCTGTCGCAGATGCAGGACAGGGGACGGGTCAGGTCGATGGTTCTTTTCACAGGCACGCCGCATCGCGGTAAGCACTTTGGCTTCCTGTCGCTGATGTCCCTTCTCCGCCCCGACCTGTTCGACCCGAAGCGGCCGATCGGGCCGCAGCTTCCGCTCCTGAAGCGGGCGGTCATCCGCAACAACAAACACTCGGTCACCGATATGTCGGGTCGGAAGCTATTCACTCCGGTGACCGTCCACCCTGAGACTTTCAGCTATTCCGAGGAAGAGGACCGGTTCTACGGGATGATGAGCGAGTTCATCCTGTCTGGAAAGGCGTACGCATCCACACTTTCCCAGGACGCCCAGCAGGCCGTCATCCTCGTGCTCATCACCATGCAGAAGCTTGCCTCCAGCTCGGTCGCCGCAGTGAGGAGGGCCTTGAGGGGACGGCTGGCCCGACTGCGCGCCCAAAAGCGGGCTCTCGCGGACGCCAAGGCCAAAGCTGAGGAACTCCGATCGCTCGCAGAAGATGGATCGCCGGACTGCGCTGACCGCTTGGCGGAACTGGAGGAGCGGATCGCCGAACTGCTGTCGGTTGAACTGATGGAGGACGAGGAGCCCCGGCTGGCCGAGCTTCTTGAGGCAGCCGACGCCGTTCGCGAGGAAACGAAGATCCGGACGGTGATCGACCTGATCGGTCAGCGGTTCGGGGGCCAGCAGGTGCTTCTCTTCACCGAGTACAAGGCCACCCAGTCGCTGGTGATGTCGGCTCTTCAGGCTGAGTTTGGCGACGGCTGCGCCGGGTTCATCAACGGCGACGGCAGGGCCGAGGACGTAGTTGGCACGTCGGGGAAGCCGGAGACTGTGGTGGCCTCTAGGGAGGCCTCGGCGGAAGCATTTAACTCCGGCCGCTTGCGTTTCCTCGTTTCTACGGAGGCCGCCGGCGAAGGCATCGACCTCCAGGAACGCTGCTCGATCCTGATCCACGTCGACCTGCCGTGGAACCCCATGCGGCTCCACCAGCGCGTTGGGCGCCTGAGCCGCTACGGGCAGACCAAGCCGGTGGATGTCTATACATTTCGAAATCCGGCGACCGTCGAGAGCCTGATCTGGGAAAAGCTCAACGGGAAGATCGGCAGCATAATGCAGGCGCTCGGCAGCGTGATGGACGAGCCCGAGGATCTCCTCCACTTGGTGCTTGGTATGGCCTCGCCCTCTATGTTCACCGAGCTGTTCGCCGATGCGGACCGCGTCGGCAAGCAGGGGCTGTCTTCTTGGTTCGACGCGAAGACCTCCACCTTGGGCGGCGTGGACGCCATAAGTGCGGTGAAGGACCTGATCGGCAACGTCCAGAGGTTCGATTTCGGAGAGGCCGGAGGAGAGATTCCCCGATGCGACCTGCCTGACCTCAAGCCCTTCTTCTTGAACATGCTTGGCCTGAATGGACGGCGGCCGCAGTCCGAAGGGGAAGGACTCTCCTTCAAGACTCCCGAGGCTTGGCTCACCGACTTCGTCATCAGGAAATCGTATTCCGGAATGGTCTTTGACCGCTCCGTGAAAGGCAAGGACGCCGGAGAGCGCGTGCTTGGGGTTGGCCACCGGCTGTTCGACAGGGCCCTCGCCCAGGCGGCGGAAAGCAGCGACTACATTGCGGTGGCGGAAGGCCTGAATACCCCCCTCTGTGCATTCGCCGTAAGGGAACGGGTCACCACTGCCGGCTCCCAGGTGAGGCAGGCGCTCGTTGGTGTTGCGCTCCGCAACGACCAACCCGTAATTCTCCGCGACTGGGAGACGCTAAAGCTTTTGAACGGACTGCCTCCCCATAAAGGGGGGGCAATACCGGATTTCGCCCTGGCGAGGGCCTTCGAGGCGCGAGCCAAGGCATTTCTTGAGGGCGAGGTAGAGGCCCTCAAGCTCGACTTCGCGGTGCCGGAGATCGAGACGATGGGGTTGCTCTTGCCTGCCCAATGATCAACTGAGTGGGCTGCTGGGGGCACGACCGAAGGATGGGCAGAGATCTTTGCGGCCCGCTCAATTCGTCGTCCGCATGGCCTGACCCGGCCCAACAGCCCGCACCGCCCCCTCATAGGCCGCGCGGATCCGACGCAGCGAGTGCCCATTGCGGAAGGCGGCTTTCAGGGCCGCCTCCGTCTCCGGCAGCAGGTCGGGCATCAGGTGCAGGGAGATGCCCAGGTCATCCGCCAAGTCACGGGCGATGCCGGCCAGGACCGCTTCTGCATGCTCCGGGCCGGGAAGGGTGGTCGGAACGATGCGCAGGCGGGTCAGCAGGGGGCCTTTCAGCGGCTCCACCCGGTTGGCCGTGACGATCCAGTTGACCTGGCTGATATCGGCCGGGGCCATCAGGCACTCGTCCGGCCAAGCGGAGGCGGATAACGCTTCCAACATGGGCAGCAGAGTCGTGCGGAGGTCGCCGTTGCGGCTGTCCTGGGTGACCTTGTCCAGTTCATCGACCAGCATGACCGGGTTCGCAGTGTCGGCCTGTTTCATCACCTGCAAGACAAACGACGGTGAGGCGGTAGAGTAGCCGCGGGCCGTGCCGGCCAGCAGGCGGTTGTCGGAGCTCCCAGCGGCCGAAATCTCCCCGAAGCCGGTGCCCAGCAATTTGGCGACACGGCGGGCGAAATGCGTCTTGCCGGTGCCCGGTGGCCCGACCAGCAGCAGCGGACGAAAATGGGCATGGGCAGTGCCGCCCCGGCGGCGCAGCGCGAGGTCGCCGACGACGGCCTCAATGGCCTCGGTCAGCCACGGGAATTCCGCTTCGAGGGCAACGCCCAGAACGTGCGGATCGACGCCGCCGGCCAGGGGCATCGGCTGCGTGATGCTCTCCCAGGCGGCAATCAAAGCCTTGTCGTCGGAGGCTCCCCGGCCCAGGGCGATTTCCTTAACGACGGTCAGGGTCGGCTTGCCATCAAACAAACGGCGCGTCGGCTTCACGGCCTGGGGTGTGGGCATGGTGCGGGGGAACGGATGCCCGCCCGAACCGGTGTGGATCGGCGTAGGGGTGCGCGTCTTTTCGGGCTTGGGCTTCGTGGAGTCCAGGATAGCCTGAAGCATCTCATCGGCATTGCCGCCTTGGCTCAGCAGGTTGTCGATGATGCGCGTCGTGCCGAGGGTCTCGCAGACCATCCCGCCCCAGGCCGCCGCAAGGCCCTGCAGGCACCGGGCGGTCCGGGCATCGGTCTCTGCGGTCTCGGTGGCCAGAGTGAGCAACCGGCCTGCGACAGCAAGGGTCGCAATGCTGGCGATGTCGTCGCACTCCACCGGAGCACTGACCGCCGCCAGGGCCATCCAGGCCCAGACCAGATCGGCGTGTTCGTCATTGATCGCCCGGCGAATGGCACCGGCCATCGCCATGCCGGTCGCCGGTTCATCGGCGGCAGCACGGGTCATCAGGGCGGGGGAATCGGGCAGGGCCGTGACATAGAGGAGGCAGTCCCGATAATCGTGCCGAAGATCACGCAGGCGATCGGGCAGCATACGGCGCCACGATGCCACAGTCAGGGTCGCGGCGCCGGATTCATAAGTGTTCTGAGTCATGGGCATCCCCTTTTCGGCCAGAAATCAGGCCGTCGCAGGCTTAGGCATGCGACGGTTGGCCGGGGGACGGTGTCTATCCGGAGATCGTCCGCCCGGCACGCGCGGGCGGTATCGAAAGGATGCCGAAGGTCATGGGATCCTCCAGGGACAGAACAACGGCAGCATACCGCCAAACGGGCATTGTGTCACCTGCCTCGCGGTCAGGATCGGCGTTGCGCGACCCAGGTTTTTCGATCTGCGGCCCACCACCGGCGATCTCCCGCCCAGGATAGTCGATCCGCGATGGCATATCGGCGATCCTCGTCCCGGCCTCCCGGTTGGCAAGGACCGGCGGCCCCGGGCGGTTGATCGGGTGGCTCAGTGGGAGAGGAAGGCGTGCAACTGAGCGTTCTCGCTGCCGAGGTCGTCGATGGAGTTCTCGGCGCGCTCCAGGCTGGCCTCGAGTTCGCGCACCCTGGCGGTGAGGGCCTTGTTCTCTTTGGCGACGAGCATGAGTTCGATGAGCTTTGTGGCCAAGGCGGAGTTGCGGCTCTCGGTGCTGGTCAGTTCGGCTTGCGTCTGGGCCAGCAGGGCCTTCGTTGCCTCATGATCGTTGCACTCGGCGCCGTACATGCGGGACGCGCTCTCAGCGGACGAGATGGCATTGTCCAAGAGAAAACGGGTTTCCTTGTGGGCATCGAACTCGGCGGAATAGAGCCCGTAGTGGCGGTCGGAGGCCGCCTGGGCTGCCGCGAGCTGGTTCTCAAGCTTGTCGGCATGCCGCTGCCACTGCCACAAGGCATCCTCAAGGGCGTTGATGCGGTCCAGCGCGCCCATGGCGGCACCCCAACTCATCCAGTCCATCATGGCAGCCTCCGATCTTCGTTGCTTGATTTCGCAACCATAGCGCGTCGACGTTTTGGGGGCATCTGAATTCTTTGCGCCGGACTCAAATTTTTCGCTGGACACCCTCGTGAGATGAGGAAGTCAATGTCACACCGTCGGCCGCTGAGTTTAGTATTCACGACCGCCGGGCGGCCTGAAGATGCCCTTTATATTGCCCGCCTTCATGCCCCCTGGACTCGGAGCCCCCCGTTACTCGATTGCGGTGAAACATAAGATGCCGTGTTGGGCAGCGCCGATCTCGGAACAAGGAACGCTTTCTCCGGGTCATGCATCGCCGTCCCCAGGGCGCAGATCGCTTTCCCAGGGCCGTGAAACGCCAATCCACAGCCGCGCAACGGGTGTCCCGGCTGGGGCAACGGCGTCATCGGGCACAAGCCCGTTGACACCCCCGTTGTGGACCTGCAGTGTGGACCCGTTCGACGTGACCGGCGTGGCCGAAAGCCTCGAAAGCCTTTGCCTCCCTTGGCATCAGGCCCAGGACTGGGTGGCCCTCCCCGTGGGGACGCCATCTCTTGACCCTATCCCTTGTATGTCTTGCCCAGCGTCGGCAGTAAGCTGCGCGAGGCTGGTGAAGGG